>DATDPG010000082.1 GCA_035292885.1 Bdellovibrionota bacterium
GCGCCGCGGAAGACGAGGGACCCTCGCCGGAGCGACCGAGGCGTGGACGAGGATTCGGAGCCCCGGAGCAAGGCGACCGATGTCTTTTCCGGAGCGTAAGGATCTTGTACAGAATTACCTAAAACAGGGCGCCCGCGGAGCGCCCGGCGAATGCTACAACCGGCTCCCAGTAAATTCCCAGGACGAGCGTCGAAATCGCCAGTACCCAGGCCAACGAGCCGTATGCGGTACTCAATCTCACAGGCGTCGGATCCAGCGGAGAATCGAGGTACATCGCCTTCACAATCCGCGCGTAATAGTAAAGCGAAATGGCGCTATTGATGACGCCGACGACGGCAAGCCAATAGAGGCGCTGCTGAATCACCGCGGAGAACAGGAAGAACTTGCCCACGAAACCGGCGAACGGCGGAAGCCCGGTCAACGAAAAGAGAAAGACCGACAAGATGGCGGCCAGGACCGGCGATCTCCATCCCAAGCCGCGATAACCATCGATTTCCTCGGTTCCGATCCGATCGGCCACGGCGGAAATGATCAGGAAGGCTCCCAAGTTCATCAAAAGATACGTCACGAGATAAAAAAGAACGGCCTGGACTCCCTCGTGCGTCAGCGCCGAAAAGCCCATCAGCAAATAACCGGCGTGGGCGATCGAGGAATAGGCCATCAGACGTTTCAAGTTTCTCTGCGGAATTGCGGCTAGATTTCCGATGGTCATCGTCAGCGCCGACAGAATGGCCACCAACAGGCCCCAATGAACAAAGCCAAACATTTCGGTTCCTTGGCCTCCGGCCAAACCGAAGGCGGTATAGAAGAAGCGGATGGCAAGGGCAAATCCGGCGGCTTTCGGGCCGACGGACAGGAACGCCGTGACGGGAAGAGGCGCCCCTTCGTACACATCCGGACACCACATCTGGGTCGGAAATGTCGCGATTTTGAAGCCGAAACCCATCATCACGGACAATAAGATGAAAAGCACGATCGGCGCGGACGAAATTCCGGACAGATTGTGGAAGTAAGCCGCGATATCCATCAGATTGGTGCTCCCTACCAGGCCGAAGAGATACGAAAAACCGAACAACATCGTTCCGGAAGCCACCGCTCCGTAAAGAACGTACTTCAGACCGGCTTCGGCCGACATTCGGCTGTGCTTTTTGAGACCAACCAAGATGTAAGAAAGAATGGAAACGGTCTCCAGCGAGAGAAACATCATGATTAGATCGGTCGACGCCGCCATCATCGACATCCCGACCGTGAGGGCCAAAAGAAAGGCGACGACTTCCGCCAAACTCTTCCCAGCATATTCTTTCGATCGGGCGACAAATAGGACGGTCACGAATGTAACGACACCAAAAAAGATCTTAAAAAAGATCGCGAAGGGGTCCACCGAGATAGCTTCCGAAAACAGCGTTTTCGGCGTGGTTTGGGTCAGCAATCTTGCCGAAAGTACGACATACGTGATCGCCGCCAAAGCGCCCACGGCCGATGCCGCCTTCCGGGAGCCTTTCACGGACGCCCCTATGAGAAGAGTCAAGACCGAGAAAAGCATCATAGCGATCTCGGGCGCGAAGAACGAAAGGCTCGCGCGATTATCTGCGATCCAATTCGTCAAGGGTCACCAAGGACTCGCCATCAACCCAGATAGTTGTTCCAAACTGCTTCCGATCATGTTGAGAATCGGCATTGGATAGATTCCGAGAAAAACCACCAACGCGGCCAGAGGAACGAGCGTGAACAATTCCCGAACGTTCAAGTCCTTCAAGTCCTTCCACTTCTCGTTCAGCGGACCCAAAAAGACTCTTTGGACCGTCCAGAGAAGATACGATGCGGTAATGATCACTCCCAGGGCGCCGATCACCGTGCAAATCTTGAACAAGTTGTCCCCGGTAAACATCAACATTTGATAACCGAATCGCTCGGAAAAGAGAGCATCGGCGTTGAACGATCCGATCAAGACCAGCGCCTCGCTAATGAAGCTCGAGAGTCCCGGAAGTCCCATCGAAGCGAAGAAGGCGATCGACGCAATGGTCGTGAAGACCGGCATGTTGTGGGCCAGACCGCCGAAATCGTTCACGCCTCGGGTGTGTGCCCGGTCGTATATCACGCCGACCAACAAGAAGAGCATGGCCGTGGCCGTGCCGTGGTTGAACATTTGGAGAAGTGCGCCGTTCATGCCGATTTTGGTCAGCGCGGCCATGCCGAGAAGGCAATAACCCATATGGCTGACGGACGAATACGCCACCAACTTCTTGATATCCGTTTGGTGCATGGCGCAGAATGCTCCGTAAATGATGTTGATCGCACCCATCACGGCCAAAAATGGCGCGAACCAGACGCTCGCCTCGGGCAAAATCGGGTAGCAGATTCGAAACACGCCGTAGGTCCCCATTTTCAGCAAAATTCCGGCCAGAATAACGCTGATGGCCGTCGGGGCTTCCACGTGAGCGTCGGGCAACCAGGTATGAAAAGGGAACATCGGGACTTTAATGGCGAAGCCGAAGAACAGTGCCACAAAAACCACTTTCGCGAATGGAAGGCCGAGAATGGAGAGATTCGCGACCGAGAAAGCCGAATGGCGCTGAGCCAACTCCAGCATGTCAAACGTATGCGGTTCGCCGCCGTAAAAATAGACCGCAAGAAAACCGAGGAGCATGAACACCGAGCCGACCAACGTGTAAAGGAAGAACTTGATCGCCGCATATTCCTTTCTCGGCCCGCCCCAGATGCCGATGAGGAAGTACATGGGGAGCAGCATCAGTTCCCAAAAGATATAAAAGAGAAAGAGGTCGAGCGCGCAGAACGTTCCGATCATCCCCGTTTCAAGAAGAAGGAAGAGGAAGAAATATCCCTTGGGCGATTTCTCGATGTTCCATGAGGCGAAAATGCAAAGAAAGCTGAGCAGGGCCGTCAACAGAATCATCGTCACGCTGATTCCGTCGACTCCCATGTAATAATGGATGTTGTACGTTTCGATCCAGGAGAGCTTTTCCACGAACTGCATGCCGGCTTCGGCCCGATTAAAATTTAGGAACAAAACGCCCGAGAGAAGCACAGGGATGAACGTAGCGACCACCGATAACCAGCGAATCGCCGATTTGGCAGCGCTCGGCAGCAAGAGCAGCGCCAAGGCTCCGATCAGGGGAACGAAGGTCATCAGCGTTAATAAATGGGACATCGAAGTTCTCTCCTTCTCAGCTCAAAAAGGACATCCAAACCATGCTCAATAGGACCAAAACTCCGGCCAGAGCGCCGAGGTACGTCTGAATCTGCCCCGTCTGCAGACTCCTCACCCTTCGCCCCAGCGCACCGATGACATTGGCCGTTAAATTGACCAGGCCGTCGACCACCAGCTTGTCGAACAGGCCGAAGATAAATACGAACATTCGCAACAGCCACCCGCATCCGTTTACCGCGCCGTCGATCACCCGCAGATCGAACTTTGCGGAGAATTTGCAGAGAGCGAGCGTCGCTCGCACGACGGTTGCTTGATAAATCTCATCCACCCAGTATTTGTTCCAGAGCGTTCGATATACCGTCCGGAACCTTTGAGCGATCTGATCGGCAGTTCCTGGGCGAACCCGATAAACGTACCGGGCGAAGAAGATCCCCCCGAGCGCTAGCAGGACGGAAGTCAAAGCCAAGGTCATCTCAAGTCCGTGACGGCTTCCCTCATGAGAGCGAACCACGACCGAGGATTCGAGCCAGCGCGGGAACGCCTCGCTCAGAGGCATAAAACCAGGCCACCAGAGCCAGCCACCCACAATCGAGAAGCCGCCCAAGATCACCAGCGGAATAATCATATTGGCGGGAGATTCGTGAATATGATGTTTGACCTCCTCCGAAGCCCTGCACTCTCCGTAGAAGGTCAGAAATAGCAGCCGGAACATATAGAAGGCGGTCATCCCCGCCGCCGCCAGACCCATCAGCCAAAAAATCCAGTGCCCGTGAGGTCTTGAAAACGCCTGCCAGAGAATTTCGTCCTTGGAGAAAAAACCGGCGAATGGAGGGATACCGGCGATCGCCAGCGTCGCCACAAAAAACGTTCGAAACGTCCAAGGAAGGTGAGATCTAAGACCGCCCATTTTCGACATATCCTGCTCGCCGCTCATGGCGTGAATCACGCTCCCCGCTCCCAAGAAGAGAAGCGCTTTGAAAAAAGCGTGCGTCATTAAATGAAAGATCCCGGCGGCGTAAGCCCCCACTCCGCAGGCGAGGAACATGTAACCGAGCTGACTGACCGTCGAATAGGCGAGTACCTTCTTAATGTCGTTTTGAACGAGTCCGATCGTGGCCGCGAATAGAGCCGTCCCGGCGCCAATCGAAGCCACCACGCCCAGCGTAAACGGGGCCAAATCAAACAAAAAACTCAGCCGCGCGATCATGTATACGCCGGCCGTCACCATTGTGGCCGCGTGGATCAACGCCGAAACCGGCGTCGGACCGGCCATGGCATCGGGCAACCAAACGAAAAGGGGAATCTGCGCGGATTTTCCGGTCGCTCCGACGAATAACATCAACGTCGCAAACGTGACCGTGGAGAGACCAAAGATCGACGCGGTTTGAAAGACGTCGACGTTGGCTTTTAACGTCGAAAAATCGACGCTCCAAATTCCTCGCGAAAGTCCGAGCGTCCAAAAGAGGGTGAGAATTCCGAGAATGAAACCGAAGTCGCCGATTCGATTGACGATGAACGCTTTCTTCCCGGCGTCGGCGTTGGTGCTGACCCCGAACCAGAAGCCGATGAGCAGGTAACTGCAAAGCCCTACCCCTTCCCATCCGACAAACATGAGGAGCAGGCTGTCCCCTAAAACGAGAATCAGCATCATCGCCATGAAAAGATTGAGATATGAGAAATAGCGTTCGAAATCTTTTTCATGGGACATGTAACCGGTGGAATAGACGTGGATCAGAAATCCGACGCCGGTCACCACCAAGGCCATGACCGAGGAAAGGGAGTCCAACAGAAATCGCGTATGAACCTCGAACGTCCCGACACGAATCCATGTGAAAATGTCATTCGTCAGGTGAAAAGGCTCGGTTTCGGAATGCGGCATGCCTCGCAACTGGAAAAACCCGACAACGGCAAGAATGAACGACGCAAAGACGCTGCCGCAAGCCAATACGTGGACCGCCGGACGCGGCAACAGTCTCTTTCCAAAGAAACGAATGATCGCGGAAGTCAGAAGCGGAAAGAAGGGAATGAGCCAAATGTAGGAAGCGTCTCTCATCGCCTTATCCACGGAGGTCCTTCATTTCGTCCGCATGAACGGTGCGGTAGAGATAAAAAACCGAAAGAATCAGCGCCAGTGCCACTACGGCTTCCGCCGCCGCCAAAACAATCACGAACACCGCGGCCACCTGGCCGGACAAAGCCAGCGACGGGTTTTTTGCAGGCAAGAAGTGGGAAAAGGCGACGAAGTTGAGCGCCGACGCGTTTAACACCAGCTCCACGCCCATTAAAATCTGAATCACGTTTCTTCGGACCAAAATGCAGGCGATTCCCGCTCCGAACAGAAAGACTCCCAGCACGAGATAGGCTTCCAGCGTCGGCATCACGGCTCCTTCAGCTCTTTCCGGACCAGCATCACCGCGCCCACCATCACGAACAGCAACAGCAGCGAAATCAATTCAAACGGGAGAAGATATTTCGTCAAGAACAGGCGGCCGAGTTCCTTCGTCGTCGGCGAGAAAGCGGCCTCTTGAGTCGCCCATTCTACGGATGACGTCGCCTGGAAGATCACGGCCATGAGAGCGAGCGCAATGGCTATGCCGATCCCGATATTTGCGCCCCGTCCGCGAAACTCGAAACTCACGTCGTAAATTCGCGCCGTCAAAAAGACGCCGAAAATAATCAGGATGACAACGCCGCCGGCGTATACGAGGAGCTGAGTCAATCCGATAAAGTCGGCCCCCAAAAGCACATAGAGCCCCGCCACGCCGGTCAGACAGAAAAACAGTGCCACGGCGGCATGAAGCAGATTCTTCAAAGCCACGACGAGGAGAGCCGAGATCGTCGTCATTCCGGCGAATGCCAAAAACACGAGTTGATGAGCAATCGCGCTCATGTCGCCGCCTCCGCACTCGCTTTCGCTTTCAATTTTGCCTCGGCCTCGTGCGCCATCGCGAGATCCACGGGCCGGACATACGAATAGGTGAGATCCGAGACCCGCGTCGTAGCCGCTTCGAAGCGCCTCGTGTGATGAATGGCCCCCGTCGGGCAGGGCTCCGTGCAGAGACCGCAAAACATGCACTTGGCGATGTCGATATCGAAACGGAGAGGGAATCGTTGTTTGGGCGTCGGTTTACCGGTGATCTTCGACATGACGGACATTTTCTCGCCCTTGACGTCCTCAATCACGATGCAAGCGATCGGACAGGCCGTTTCACACAATTTGCAACTGATGCAAATGTCCATGTCGACCTGAAGAATGCCCCGGTATCTCTCCGGAAGTTGAGATTCGACGTTCACTTCGGGGTATTCGACCGTGATCGGCTCACGAAAGAGGTGAATCAGCGTGACCCACATCCCGATCGCCGTGGAAGTCACTCCTTCATAAATATCCACGAACCATTTTGAAAATGCTGTCATCCTCTATCCCCGAATCAGCATCCAGGTGGCCGTCCACAAGACGCATCCAAAAGCGATCGGAACCAACTTCTTCCAGCAGAGCGCCATCAGTTGGTCAATTCGAATGCGCGGAAGCGTCCAACGGATCCAAATAATCACGAAGACGAAAAAGTAGACCTTCGCCACAAACATCAAAAGCTGCACGACCCAGACGTCTTGGAAGAGGCTCAGACCGACCGCTCCGACCAGACTGACCACGGCGACGCCCAAAAAAGTACTTTTCTTGAATTTCTTCGGTCGAAATCCGCTCAAAAGATTAAAGATCGACTTCCCTTGCAGAACGCCGCCGATGACCCGCCCCAAATAATCGAGACTTTTCAGACCCAGTACAAAGGCAAAAAAGAGGGCCAGCGTGGCGAAAAAAATATTGCTTCGTGAGGGCTGCCATCCCCCCAAGAACGCCGTGACCGTAATGGCGCTGACGAGAATCATGTTGGCGTATTCGGCCACATAGAACATTCCCCAACGCATGCCGCTGTATTCGGTGTTGTATCCCGAAACGAGTTCCGATTCGGCTTCCGGAAGGTCGAACGGCGTCCGATTCGTTTCCGCCAGGGCGGAAATAAAATAAACAAAGAACGCAATCAAAGGCGCGGGAAAAGCCGCCGCGATAAACCAGTTCCGCATGCCTCCCGCCTGAGCGTGATTCAAATCTTGAAGACTGAGGCTGCCGCAAAGAAGAACCGGCACCATCAACGCCAGCGCCAAAGGAATTTCATAGCTGACAATCTGAGCCGCCGACCGCATCGCTCCCAACAGGGACCACTTATTGTTGGAGGACCAACCGGCCAAAAGGATCCCCACGACGACGATGGAAGAAACAGCGATTAGGTAAAAGAGGCCGATATTAAAATCGGCGGCGTAGAGCCGTTTTCCAAAAGGAATGCAGACAAAACTCATGAACGCACCCAAAACTACCAAGTAGGGCGCGAGGCGGAAAAGAATCGGGTCGGCTCCGCTCGGCATGTTGTCCTCTTTCGTGAGAAGCTTAATTCCATCGGCCATAAACTGGAGGAGGCCTTCCGGTCCCACACGATTGCAGCCGATCCGCGCCTGCATCCTTGCGGCGACCCGCCGTTCCACATAGGTCGAAAAGCCGGCCAAAGGCGTCACGAACAGACCGATGATCGCCGTCGCCGCCAGCAACATCATCCCGAAATAGAGCAACTCAATCGGAACCGACGTCAACCCACCATGAAGTGCGGCAAGTCCCTTTGCCAGCCGCGGATAATCCGCATTGTGAGCC
This sequence comes from Bdellovibrionota bacterium, assembly GCA_035292885.1. NCBI lineage: Bacteria > Pseudomonadati > Bdellovibrionota > Bdellovibrionota bacterium. The sequence goes on from DATDPG010000082.1 coordinate 7,869, forward strand.
GCCGCCCATTGTCCAATACGCTCCAGCAATGCTTGCGTAGCTAATTGCAGATTGCTCATCGATCTATCTCGGGCGCCACGACGTCAAGGCTGGCGACGAGCGCGACAAGATCGGCGATCATCAGACCGTTCGACATCGATTCGATGATCGACATGGCCGCGAAGCTTCCCGTTCGAATTTTGACGCGGTAGGCGTTCTTTGTACCGTCGGAGACGATAAAGTACCCGAGCTCTCCGCGAGCCGCTTCGACGGCACCGTAGGCTTCATTTTTGGGCGGCTTAATGATCCGCGGCACCTTACCGACGATCGGCCCCTCGGGAATCTTCTGGACGCATTGACGCAAAATTTTCGCCGATTCCCTCATTTCCCGAATTCGAACGATGAATCGATCGTAACAATCTCCGACGGTGCCCCGCTCTCCCTTTCCCACGATCACGTCGAACTGAAGCTCCGGATAAACGGCGTACGGCAGATCTTTCCGAAGATCCCATTTCACACCAGACGCCCGCAAATTCGGCCCCACCAGGCCGTACGCGATCGCTTGTTCTTTGGAAATCACCGCCAGATTCGCCAACCGGCCGATAAAAATCTTGTTGTTCGAAATCAGGTTGTCAAATTCGTCCATCAGCTTTTCGAACTGATCCAAATACTTAGTGAGTCGTTCGGGCAGATCGGGAGGCATATCGAAAGCCACGCCGCCGATACGAACGTAATTGTACGTGAGTCTCGCCCCGCAGAGCGATTCGATCAGATCGTTGAGTTTCTCCCGCTCGCGGAGAGCATGAACGAAAGGCGTCACGGCGCCGATATCCATCGGGAAAGTCCCGGCGGCGATCAGATGGCTGACGATCCGGCACATCTCATCGGCAATGACGCGGAGATAATGCGCGCGGGGAGGAACTTCCAAATGAAGAAGCATCTCCACGGCTCGCGCGTAACCGTGATTCGCCGTCATCGCCGCGACATAGTCGACTCGATCGGTATACGGCATGAATCCGGGATAATCGACCATCTCCCCGATCTTTTCGATCGACCGATGGAGGTAGCCGACTTCCGGAATCGCTTTTCGAATGAGTTCACCGTCCGTGAACGTCCGGAAGCGCAGCACGCCGTGCGTGGACGGGTGCTGCGGTCCCATATTCACTTCCATCTCTTCTTCTTTCAGTATGGGATCTGTGAGCGGAGCGATCACTTCTTTACCCCGCTCGGAATGGGAGGCAACGTCGGAAGCTGCGGCATCCCGGTCAGATATTCCCGTGTCGTGGAGACGCCTCGATACGAATCCCGTTCTTTATAATCTTTTCGAAGGGGATGCCCCTCCCAGTCGTCCGGAAGCATGATTCTTCGCAAATCGGAGTGACCGGAAAATTGAAAACCGAGCAAATCATACTGCTCCCTCTCGTGCCAATTGGCCGCCGGCCAGATTCCTTCCACGCTCGGGACCTCGGGATTCTCCCGAGGCACACGCACCTTGAGTTTGAATTCGTGCCGGTGCGTATAGGAAAAGAGCAGATAAACGAGTTCCAGCTCTTCCTTGTAATCCACGCCGGCGATCGAACGCAAAAAATCGAACTCCAGTTGTTCGGAATCACGGCAAAATCCCGCCACTTCGACGATTTTGGCCGGTTCCACTCGTACCCAAGGCTGAATCGTCTCGGTCACCGTCTCCAAAACGACGGGACCGAAGCGGTCCTTTAGAAGCCTCGCAATTTCATCGGCTTTCATAGTGTTCCGAGAATCTAGCTGGCTGCGCGCATTTCGGACGGCGCCGATTCGCTTTCTTCTCTTCGCGCCACCGAACGAATCCACTCAAGATCGCCTCTTCTCCAAGCGTACGCCAGTCCGGCAATCAAGAAGCCCACGAACGCGGCGATCTCGTAATAGGCGACCTTCCCGAGGCCTTGACCCACCCACTCCCGAAAGAGGACGGCGCACGGGTACATAAAAGCGATTTCAACATCGAAAATGATGAAAATGAGGGCAAAGACGTAATACCTGGGATTGAACCGAATCCAAGGTGTTCCAACCGGCAACTCGCCGCACTCGTAAGGGATCGATTTTTCATACGTGGGCCTTCGTGGAGCCAGGAGTCTCGCAAGAAATAAGCTCACCAGGACGAACCCGATCCCGAACATCGCGAAGACGAGAGCATTTGCGAAATCGAAGAGCATTTCTCCCCGTCGAAAACCGTGGGCGTTATACCTAAAACCCCAGGAATTTCTATAACTTTCTAGCCGAGGAAGGTACTGTTCGTTAGAATCAATTGGAGACGGAAAACGAGATGGACCGACCCCCTTCCTCCGAAACAGGCAAACCCAGAATTCCCACACCGACGGAGACAAAAGAACCGGAACGGCGCCGCGAGCTTCGTATTCCGATGCGGGTTCTCCGCGTCGAAGCGGAACGGGAAGGTGAAGTCTTTTTCGGCTACGCCGCCAATCTCAGTGTGACCGGCCTTTTCATTCAGACGACGAATCCGAAACCGGTCGGTACGCAAGTGCACGTCGCGTTTACGCTTCCGAAAGCAAAGGAAAAAATCACGTCAAAAGCGGAGATCGTTTGGGTGCAGGAGTACGCGGGAAAAGACGGCCCCTCGCCGGGAATGGGACTCCGTTTCTTGGAACCACCGGATTCGACTTTAGCCGCGATTCGAAAATTTATCGAAGGAACAAGCGAATAGACCCTGTCCCATAAATAGGTTCGTCGCGAGCCCGAGCGAAAAGGCTGTCAGCAAGGCCGCAGGGACCAAATGCCCGGAAGCGTACTCTCTGCAGTACGTTGAGGACATTTGGTCCCGAGAACGCAGCTGGCAGCCTTTGCAGCCGGGCGGAGCAGAAGCTATTTATGGGACCGGTTCCAGTTACTCCGTGTTAAGCGCGTCCCGGAGAACCTGGCTCGGCTTAAACGTCACGACCCGGCGGGCCGTGATCTCCATCGCATCGCCCGTCTGAGGATTCCGCCCGAGGCGAGCCTTCTTATTGCGTACGGTGAACGATCCAAATCCTGAGATCTTAAGGTTTTCTCCCCGTTCCAGCGTCCCTTTCATCGTCTCGAACAACAATTCAACGATATCGGTGGAATCTTTCTTGGGGAGACCAATCTTCTCGCAGATCACGTCGATAATGCTCGCCTTCGTAAAAGACATTTCAGCCTCCGATCGAGTGGGGAGTTACGAAATACATAATAAATCCAAAGGATTGGAAAGGCAAGCCCTTTTTAGCTGATAATTCGATGCCTTAGCTCGTCCACTTGACCCGCAAGCGCCTCCGTCCTTATATGTAGGCGTAGTCATTTATGCATAGTCTTCAGCTTACGGCCTCTCAGATTCTGGAATATGGCTTCCCTTTGGCCGTTGGAATCTCCCTTTTGGGAGGAATTCTTACCTCTTTGACGCCATGCGTCTATCCCCTCATACCGATCACCGTGGGAATCATGGGCGCCCAAAAAGCCGCTTCGACGAGCAAAAGCTTCGCGCTCTCTCTTTTCTTTGTCTTGGGCCTTGCGCTCATCTATTCGGTACTCGGGTTTAGCGCCGCTTCGGCCGGCATTCTTCTTGGATCACTCAACCAAAATGTCTGGGTCGTCGGGTCGATCGCCCTCCTCTTTTTCGTCATGGGATTGAGCCTGCTCGGGCTCTTTGAATTCCGTCTTCCGCACCGCTGCACGCAATGGCTTGCAACACAGGGCGGGACTGGGTTCTTCGGCTCTTTCGTCCTGGGAGGTGCAACCGGGCTTCTAGCAGCGCCGTGTGCCGGACCGGTGGTGGCCGGAATCCTCGCCTTTGTCGCACTCGGCTCCCATCCGATGCGGGGATTTTTCCTCTTATTTTCCTTCAGTCTAGGTCTGGGGCTTCCGTTCTTACTTCTCGGTACGTTCTCGCATCTGGCGAAACAGGTTCCAAGAAGCGGCCTCTGGACGGTCTGGATTAAGAATCTCTGCGGCATCGCTTTGATCTTCGCCGGCTATTGGTATCTCCGCCCCCTCTTCCCGCCATATGCGTGGCAGATCGCCGTGGCGCTGGGTCTCGTTATTTCCGCTCTATTTCTGCCGAAAATCTTGCCGAGTTCCGGATCCTCTTCCGTTACTCCCCACTCGTTGGGCCGGATCGCACTGGCGCTCCTTGCGGGAGTTCTCTTGATTCCAAAGGGCGCACTGCGGAACGATGGACCCGGACGTTCTGGAGCTGCCCGGATCGCCTGGCTATCCAGCGAATCGGACGGGTTAAAAAAGGCGGTGGAAAACTGCAAACCGCTCATCATCGATTTCTTCGCCGATTGGTGTGAAGCGTGCCACGAATTGGACCGTGCGACGTACGCCGACACCCGTGTTCAAAAAATGATTCGTGACGGTTTCGTTCCGATCAAAATCGACGCCACAAAAATGAATGGAGACGTTCAAAAAACGCTGATGAAATACGGCGTCTTCGGCCTGCCCACGGTTCTCTTTTTGAATCCGAACGGGGATGTCTATCGGGATTTAACGCTGACGGGATTTCTCCCTGCGGATGAGTTTCTCGAATTGTTGTATCGCGCGACTTCCCAAACGGGAAAATGCTGAGGGAGGCACGCCTTTATAACCCTTTGCACGCCGTGCGCTCGAGCGTAAACCGATCGTGCGGCTGGCTCCCGCCGGAACCTCCGACAGCAAAGAACTGGGACACGGGGCCTCCCCCGCCGTCCACCATCGCAAAGGTCCGTACAAGCGTAACTTTACCGTCCGCATCTGTCAGAAGATCGTAGGTCTCTTCCCACGGCCCCTGCTTCGACTCGTCATTGTCCGGAATGCACCGCGCCTGGCTCTGCCGCGTCACCAAGATTTGTTGAGCGGCGTTCGGCTTTCCGCACTCGAAAAGAGACTGGAACGCCATCGAAAACTCATAGCTCTCCGGATCGACGTACGTATCTACGGGATAGCTGACGAACTGCTGCTGCGTGACGACCAGCGAATGAACCTCTGCGGAGATTCCCTTGAACTGAGGCAAACTGATGCTCACCAGTACCAGTCCCTCATAAGCGAATTCTGAAACCGATCCTGCTCGCAGAACGAACGTGGCCGTGCCGTTCGAATCGGTGGAAGCCTCCGCAAACGGCTTGTTGTCCGAGCCAACCACGACATAGCCATTGGCGACATCGACACGAACCGTAGCGAGCTGCAATTTCTGATTCGCCTCTCCCAGGACCTGAACCACCAGAAGATCGGCATACAGGTTGTTCGTATAGGTACATAACGGCGCGCCGTTCCCATCTTCCACGCCGGAGATCACGCGAGCGACTACGGACTGAGCTCTTTCGTGAAACCGATACGTGGGGATCTCCCCCGCCACGAACCACCTCGCCTCGATCTCGATCGTTCCCTCCAAAGCACCTAGCGTGGCGTTGGAACTCGCATAACCGTTACTGTCCGTCGTGACGGGGCTTCCCACCGTAGCCTGACCGGAGACTACGCTGAATTCCACCGTGGCGCCGGCGACCGGATCTCCACTCTCATCTTTCGCAAGAACCACCAGAGGATCCGGAAGATCCCCATCGATCGTTCCCACCTGCTGATCGCCCCCCACAAGGAATAAGCGCGGACCGGTGGCGGGCAGCGCGGTAATAGCAAAATCCACCCTTCGCGTCGGGTCATCCAAGAGATTGGGGATGAGTTCGGCCCGAACCATGACCGTGCCGATTTCGGATCCGAGGGTGAATTCGATCTCCGCAAAACCGGTTTCGTTCGTTTCTAGTTCCGTCGAATCCGAGAACGACCCCTGCCCCTGAAGGATTGAAAATTGAATGCGCGCGGCCGACAACGGGTTATCCTCTTGATCCACCGCCTGTACCCTCAAGTTCTCTTGCAGGGACGTTCCGATCTCCGCGGATTGGCCGTCCCCCGCGACCAACGTCAGCCGAGGTTGAACTTCGGCGGGCGATCGAATCGAGTCCAGAAGGCCGCATGCCGGCAAACAACAAAGGAGGATTAAAGCACAGAAGTTCGTTTTGCCCATTCCCTGTCTCCTTCCCCACGTTTCAACTTATCATCCCATAAAGTTCCTTCTCATTAATCACCTGCACGTTCTTCTTTCTGGCCGATTCGAGCTTGTTGGCACCGACGTTCTCGCCAGCCACAAGGTAGTGGGTCTCCTTCGTTACGCTCGGTGTCCATTTCCCCCCCGCCCGAACAATGTCCGCTTTCACTTCGTCCCGAGATTTTGAGAGCGTGCCTGTAATGCAAAACGTCCGACCCGCGAGCTTGCCGGAGCTTTTTTCTTTCTTCTTTTTCGGGTCGACGCCGAGGGACCGAAGCTTTTCGATCACCTGTCGATTTCTTGATTGGGCGAAAAACTCTGCGATCGCTTCGGCCATTTTCAGACCGATGCCGTGGATCTCGTCCAATTCCGAACAAAGGGCCTCTTTCGGTTTCGTTAAGAGGCGGTCCAAAGACTGGGCGTAATCGGCTAGAACCTCCGCCGCAACCTCCCCGACCTGCGGAATTCCCAGGGCGGTCAGAAGTCTCACAAGCGTGGCGTTTTTCTTGGCCGTTTCGATCGCTTCGATCACATTTCGGGCCGATTTGTCCGCCATCCGTTCCAACGCTGCGATCTGATCCTTTTTCAAACGGAAAAGGTCGGCCACGTCTTTCACCAATCCCGCGTCCACCAGCTGATCCACGAGCGCGGGGCCGACACCGTCGATGTTGAACGCCCGGCGGGTCGTGAAATAACGGATCGATTCCTTCAGCTGCGCGGGACAGGAAAATCCGTTCAGACAACGGAGGGCTACGTCATCGTCCGTAAGCTTACCGACAGGTCCGCCGCAAGCCGGACATTTCTCCGGCTCCGGAAATTTACGCTCCTTTCCCGTGCGCGCGTCGGTGAGCACCTCGACCACTTGAGGAATAATTTCTCCGGCCTTTACGATATGAACCGTATCGCCGATCCGGATATCTTTGCGTTGGATTTCCTCAAAATTGTGAAGGCTGGCGTGAACGTTGGAGGTACCCCCTAAATCGACAGAGTCGAATACCGCCACGGGTGTAAGCACCCCAGTTCGACCCACTTGAACGCGGATTTCGCTTATTTTAGTAGTCGCCCGCTCCGCTTCGTACTTGTAGGCAATCGCCCAGCGCGGAAATTTCGCTGTTTTGCCCAAAGAGCGCTGGTCTTTATACCGATCGACTTTAATGACGAGACCGTCCACATCGAACGGAAGTTTGTGCCGACGTTCCCGCCAGTATTCACAAGCTTCCAAAATTCCTTCGACTCCCTTCACTACTTTCAGTCCCCGATTAATCGGGATTCCCCATTTTTTGAGTCGCTCCATCGAGGCGCTATGTCCCTCGTCAAACGAAGCTCCCTCCACGAGTTGGTAAAATAGAGCCCGCAAAGGCCGCTTGGCCGTCAATGACGGATCCAGAAGCCGAACCGAACCGGCCGCGGCGTTTCGGCAGTTCTTGAATTCCGGAAGCCCCTCCCTTACCCGCTCTTCATTGATTCGTTCCAACTCTTCCCGTTCGATGTAAACCTCCCCCCGAATATTGACGGGGGAATCCATCTCTTCCCTTGTTTTGAGCCGCAACGGAATGGCTCGAATCGTTTTGAGATTGCTGGTGACATCCTCTCCGGTCAGGCCGTCCCCTCGCGTCGCTCCGCGGGTCAACAAACCTCTTTGATAGGTGCACTCGATTCCGAGGCCGTCGATTTTCGGTTCGATGGAATACTCGATTTTTTCGAGTCCCAGACCCTCGACCACTCTCTGATGAAAGGCCCGAAGCTCCGCTTCGTCGTACGTATTGTCGAGCGACATCATTTTTTCTTTTCGGACGACTTTTTGAAATTCCGCCAAGGGGGGGCCGCCTACCCGCTGCGTGGGGGAATCGGGAGTCTGAAGCGATGGGTACGTTCTTTCGAGGTCGAGCAGGTCCCGGTAAAGCCGGTCGTATTCCGAATCCGAAATCGACGGAGCGTCCTCCACGTAATATCGGACGTCGTGTTCCGAAATGGTGCGGCTGAGCTCCGCATGCTTCTTCGTCACTTGGGCGGGAACTGCGGACATTTCGTTTCTCTCTCACCGTGGTATGGTCCGTTTGTCAATGGTCTTAGTGTCCCGAATCCGACATATCTTGATAGTCGGCCGCCGCTGCATCCCGGCTGGCTGCGTTGCTCCTCCTCGACGTACAGCTTTGCAAGTACGCCTTCGTCGTCGCGCCTTGCCATCCAGGCGCATCGGCGTCCTTTGTTATCAAGCTACGTCAGAATCGGAATACTTGTGATTTCCAACCACGTTGACCCACCATCGGCCCCCAGATATAGTCCGAAGGCTTTGGATCTTCACGCCAAACTTGGAAAATACGTCTTGGCCGAGGGGTTTCCGCTATACCCCGATGTGGAACGCAGCCACGGCGCGTATCTTTACGACACGAAATCGAACCAGGAGTTCCTGGATCTCTTTTCGTTTTTCGTCACTCAGCCACTCGGTTTCAATCATCCGAAACTGGCCACGGACGAATTCAAACAGAAGCTGGGGCGATTCGCCGTCCACCGGCCGACGCTCTCGGACGTTTACACCCCCGAGTACGTCTCCTTCGTCGAAACTTTCGCCCGAGTCGCGGGACGGGGATATTTCGAACATTATTTCTTTGTCGAAGGGGGTGCGCTCGGCGTCGAAAACACTTTGAAGGTCGCCTTTGACTGGAAAGTGCGCAAGAACCTGGCGAAGGGCCGGGGTGAAAAAGGCCACCAAATTATTCATTTCCGCGAGGCTTTCCATGGCCGGTCCGGTTACACCGTTTCGATGACGAATACGTTCGACCCGAACAAGCACCAGTATTTCGCCAAGTTTTCCTGGCCCCGTGTGACGAATCCGAAACTTCGCTTCCCGGTCACGAACCAGGTCTTGGACGAAACCATCGCCGCGGAAAAACGTTCCGTTGCGGAGATTGAAAAGGCCGTTCACGATCATCCGGATGACATCGCCGCGCTTATCATCGAGCCGATCCAATCCGAAGGCGGGGACAATCATTTCCGACCCGAATTTTTGAAGGAATTGCGCCGCCTCGCCGACGAACACGATTTTCTCCTAATCTTCGACGAGGTTCAGACCGGCATCGGCCTCACGGGAAAGATGTGGGCGTTTGAACATTTCGGCGTAGTCCCGGATCTGATTGCGTTCGGCAAGAAGGTGCAGGTCGGCGGATGTCTTTCAACCACGCGGGTGGATGAGGTGAAAGACAACGTTTTTCATATGCACAGCCGAATCAATTCGACGTGGGGCGGGAACCTCGTCGACATGATTCGTTCCGAACGCTATCTCCAGATCATCGAGGAGGATCGTTTGGTCGAAAATGTCGCGAATGTAGGCGAATATTTTCTCGCCCGGCTTAACGATTGGGCCCAAGAGCGGCCTCGAATTTCCAATGTACGCGGCCGGGGATTGCTGATGGCGTTCGATCTTCCCGATACGGCGACTCGAGATCTTTTGCGAAACCGGCTATTTGAAAATCAACTCATGATCTTGGGGTGCGGACCCAAGAGCCTTCGAATCCGCCCTCATCTCGACTTCACGCGCGAAAACGCCGATCGCGCGATGGAACTCCTGACCAAAACAGAACGTTTGATCTAACCGATCGAATTTCGCTTCTTTTAAAGAATCCGTCGCTCAATATCCGATACGATCCTTGTGGATTTTTCGACCACTTCCGAACGAAGGCTCGTCGCTTTTCGCCGAGTGGTATCCACCCACGCCGCGTCTTTCAGGCTCGAGAGATTGATCAGGACATTCAGATAGGCCCCTTCCGCGCACGTGCGCGCGCATAACGCCGCGACTCCCGCGTCCGAGAGCGAGTTCGGGTTTCCTTTTTGCGCCACTTCGGCCACGACGCCGAGAACCCGCAAAGAATGTTCAAGCACGCGAAGCGGCACCTCCGTCGCCTCTTTCGTCGCCTGTCCGACCTGTTGTTCCTTGATTTTCTTCTCTTCCGGAGATTTTCCCGGCTTTCGAAACGCCTCCATCACTCGATTGAACGCCGCGGCATCTTCATCTACAGCATCCATAAACCATTCCTTCAGTTCCTGCCCCATAACAGCCGAAGATTTCATCGCATTCCAGTTCGATTCGAGCCCCTTCTTGCCGACGGTGAGATTGGCGACCATCGCCCCGAGAGCGGCGCTGAGGGCCCCGCATAAAGCGGCCACGCTGCCGCCTCCAGGGGCGGGCGAATCGGAAGAAACCTCGTCGATAAACGCGCGAGTGGTCAGTTCCATGAGCGACTCCTTTCCGGCGGAAATTTTGTACTCAATCACTTTTTGGCGGACGTCGAAGGGGGACAATTCGGAGAGACCGAGCGATCGAATCGCAATGTGCGCGAGTTCGCTTTCAGGCAAGCCTGGCGACTTCCCCTGCTTGTCCAAATAATATCGACCGGCCATTAAAAGTGCTTCCTTGGGTATGAGGCCGACCAGTTCACTTCCGGTGACGCGCAAACCCAGTTTTTTAGCCTCTTCGCGGCATGTTTCGAAAGCGATATGCGGCGGCGTAACGTGATAATCGAGGAGATTGATCGAGACCTGCGCACAGCCGTATTCCGCGATCGTCCAACCGACGGCTCGTACGCCCGGCAGAAGTCCCGGAACGTGAATTTTTTCTCCGTTCGTCTTTTGCGTTCGGCCGGTTTCGCGAATTCGAAGAGCAATTTCATGTGCGAGCTTTTTGTCCCGTGTATTGAGATTCACGTTGTAGGCAATTAAAAACTCCCGAGCGCCCACGGCTGTCGCTCCGCTCCGGGCTTTAAATTCGGCCGGTCCGAAATCGGGGCTCCATTCCGGGTCGGCCAGTTTCTTCTCGAGCCCTTCGTATTCTCCCTCGCGGATGTTTGCGAGTGACCTTCGGTTCGGTTTCGAAGCGGCTTTCTCGTACAAATAGACGGGAATTTTGAGTTCCCGACCAACGCGCTCCCCTACCTTCCGCGCGATCTCGACACATTCCTCCATCGTCACGTTGGACACCGGCACAAAGGGACAGACGTCCGTGGCGCCCATACGGGGATGCTCGCCCCGATGTTTTCGCATATCGATGAGATCTGCGGCCCGCTGAATGGCTCGGAAAGCCGCTTCGGCGACGGAATTTGGCGGACCAACGAACGTGAATACCGCGCGATTCGTCGCCTTACCGGGATCCACGTCCAGAAGGACGACGTCCGGAACCATGGAAATTTCAGCGGAAATCGCGTTTAAAACCGACGAATCCCCTCCTTCGCTGAAATTCGGGACACATTCGACGATCTTTTTCATTCCCTCTTTCTGGTTGCGAATGTTTGCTCGGGTTCGTTCATTCGTTTCGATTCTTAAGAACCTCCCCCACAATATGATTCAGCTGGGGAAGAATCAGTTGATTTAAGGCCAAACGAACCGCGGCGGGAGAACCCGGAATCGAAAAGACGACGGAACCGCGAAAAACGCCGCCTACGGCCCGACTCAGCATAGCCGCGGCGCCGATCTCTTTGTAGCTCAGATAACGGAAAAGTTCTCCGAATCCGGGGATCTCCTTCGTTAAAATCTCTTTCAAAGCCTCGATCGTAGAATCCCGCGGGGCGATTCCTGTCCCGCCGTTGACGATGACTACGGCGACCGGGAGATTTTCAACCGCCTTTCGAATGGTGGAAATGATCTGCTTCGGCTCGTCTTTCACAATGGCGTAGCCCGCGACTTTATGGCCCGCCCCTTCCAGAGTTTCGATGATCGTCCGGCCGCTCTCATCCGTCCGCGGGTCCCGCGTATCGGATACGGTTAAGACGAAACAGGCGACCGACTTCGGATCGTCCTTGTGATGTACGTGCGAGCTGCGCTTCATCGCCCGCGCTAAACCCGGGTGTGCGGGTCGAAAAGCTTTTGATGCTCGTCGAGCGCGAAGCGATCGGTCATGCCGGCGATGTAGTCGCAGATGATCCGTTCCACCGGTTCTTCCTGCATCCGGTCGACGAATTCCCGAGGCAGTTGTTCCGGACGGGATCGATACGCATGAAAAAGGTCGGTCAGCATCCGCCGAGCTTTCTCCTCCATCCGAACGACTCGATAGTGCGTGTAAAGATGATCCCACAAAAATTTCTTGAGCTGCTGATTCTGTTTTGAAATTTCCTTTGAAAAACCGGCCAGTGATTTGTCCGCCCGATGCACATCCGCCAGCGATTCCAACCCCGCCTTCCGAATGTTTTGATCGGTTTGCGTGATGAGATCCTCGACCAAAATCGTGATCATGGCCGAGATCGTCATATGTTTGAGGTGGAAAAGCGTGAGTTTCGGATGCTTCGCCTTCGTTTTCTCGAACGCACTTTTCCAAAGCATCGCCTGCTCCAACGCTTCCGGTTCGATCATTTGCGAAGACAATCCGTCGTCCACGTCGTGATTGTTGTACGCGATCTCGTCGACATAATCGATCAGCTGCGCTTCCAGCCCCGGTTGTAAAGCCGGCTCCAGGTCGGAAGGGACTTTGTCCGGCGTCCAATGGGACGAATGTTTCACGATTCCCTCACGAACTTCAAACGTCAGATTCAACCCTTTAAACGTGGGATACCTCCGCTCCAGGTAATCGACGACGCGCAAACTCTGCTGATTGTGCTCGAAACCCCCATACTCCTTCATGAGGGCCGTCATGGCCCGCTCACCCGAGTGGCCGAACGGTGTGTGTCCGATGTCGTGGGACAAAACCAGGGCTTCCGTGAGGTCTTCGTTAAGTTCGAGGTTTCTCGCGACCGTACGGGCGATCTGCGCCACCTCCAAACTGTGCGTCAGTCGCGTGCGATAATGGTCCCCCTCGTGGTTCACGAAAACCTGGGTCTTGTACTCCATCCTTCGGAACGCCGCGGAATGAATGATACGGTCCCGGTCCCGTTGAAAATCGGTGCGAAAACGGGGCTTTTCCTCTTTATACCGACGTCCACGGCTTGATATGGCCAGGCTCGCGACCGGCGCCAGCCTCTCTTTCTCCAATTGTTCGAGTTGTTCTCTCAACAGCATCTTTTTTTTCCTGGACGAAGCAGACACAGGGAATCTAAAGTGCCGCATGAAGTCAAGAGAAGGATTTGTTGGTCGTATGAAGAGACTCCCCGCGCTAGTCCTGCTGATTTTCCTTTTTTCGCCGCCTCTGTCGGCCGACCAAGCCGATCACACGCTCTTTGGCCGGGCCGGGGATCGTTACGGCCCGAAGCGAAATGCCGTGACGTTCACGCCTTTTTACGGCTGGTACTTCGACGGAAAGAATCAGCATTTGGCCACCAGCGCCGATCATTACACGGAAACGAACAACGTCGGTTTTCGTTTCGGCTGGGCGTTTCATGAGTACGCGGAATTCGAAGCTTCTCTGGGATATACGCCGACGAAGACGCTCACGGCCGACCAGAATGTTTACTACTACCTTTTCAATGCCGTCGGCCAATACCCGGTCCTGGATCAATGGGTCCCTTATGCAACGTTCGGTTTGGGAGGAATTTACTTCGCGCCATCCAACGTCAACGGGGAGGGCGATTTCGCGATCGATTACGGCGTGGGTTTGAAGTACTTTGTGTTCAAGAACCTCGCCATTCGGCCCGACTTCCGCGTGATCACCTCTTTTGGCAGCTTTACAAATCACGCCTTCCTCCCGTCCATCAATCTCACCTATTACGCTTCCGTCGGAAAACCGAAGCCGGGGGACCGGGATCGCGACGGGATAGCCGACCCGAACGACCGATGTCCGGATGCGCCCGAAAGCATCAATCAATTTCAAGATGAAGACGGCTGTCCGGATGAAACTCCTGCCGTCGTCACGGTAATGGCGGATCGGGACAAGGACCAAATCGCCGATTCGGAGGACGAATGTCCGGATAAGCCGGAAACAAAAAATGGTTACAAGGACGGCGACGGCTGCCCCGATACGATCCCCAGCTACGAAGTGATTTTCGGGGACAAAGACGGCGACGGGATCAAGGACGACCTGGATAAATGTCCGGAAGTTCCCGAAACGGTCAATGGAATTAAGGATGACGACGGCTGTCCCGATCGAGACATCGATGAATTTCTCGGCGTCCTCGAAGGTGTATATTTCAAATTCAACCAGGCCGAGATCGAGACCGCTTCGTACAGCGTTCTGGAGAAAGTGGCCAACGTCCTCAAAAAATATCCGAAATTGAAAATTCAGATCGACGGCCATACGGATAGCGACGGACCGGACGGATACAATATGAAGCTCTCTAAGGATCGGGCCGAAAGCGTTCGGCACGCTTTGATGGCTCAGGGGGTCCAATCGAATCGCCTCACCACTCGCGGATACGGCGAAAAGAGGCCGATTGCAGCGAACGACTCCCCCACCGGCAAAGCACTCAATCGTCGAATCGAATTGAAACTCTTGAATCCTAAAGTCCTCGACGAATGACCGTTCGGCGTGCGAAGGCGCTGTTGTCCCTTCTGGGGCTGGCCGCACTTTTGTCCTGCGACTCGCCTCAAATTTCATGGCTTTGGAAAACGTTTGAGCATCCCACCTATCGCTTCACCGTTCGCGTACCGCGCGGCTGGACGATTAAGCGGGACGGCCTTTTGGGATCGGCGGTGGCCTTCTTGGCGTCGGATGAGGATCCGCTTTACCGAGCGAACGCGAACATCGTCGTTGAGTTATGGAAAGACAACAAATCGCTCGATACGTTGGCCGACCAGGCCGTGCAACATCTCACGTTTTTGATGAACGACTATGAGCTTCTTTCGCGCGCCCCCACGCGTCTTGGAAATCTCCGTGCGATTGAATTGCGCGGGCGGTACCGGGGGCCCGAAGGCCTTCGGATCCTTCGAACCGTGATCGGACTTTCCGAAGACACGTATTACATCGCTA
>DATDPG010000083.1 GCA_035292885.1 Bdellovibrionota bacterium
GCCGAAAGGTCGACCTTGTCGAAGAAAGGCGGGAATCGATCGAGGAGTTTTTCACGTCGGGCCCCCGCGCGCGCCGGTACGGGGGGGAGTATGGCCGCAGGATTTCCGTAGGCCGCCAACGTGATCGGGGCGGGCGGGCCGGCCGCCGGAACCGAAGAACTTTCCAACTCTTTGGGCATGATTGCGCTCCCCGATTTTTTCACGCCGGCCTCTTCGGAGAGATAAGCGACCAAGGAATGTTTGACGAAAAAGTTCCCGATATAACCGGACCACCAGATCCAGAGGATTCCGATCACCAAAGCGAACGCCGCACCCCAACGGACCAAAGAATCCGCCTGCCACCGCCGCGCAAGATCTTTTCGGATCGATTCCATGCGGATATTTCGAGTGATGCAGATCTCGCAGACGTCTTCCCCTTCCTCCACATCCGCGCCGCAGAAGCGGCAGCGGTTCTTCGCCAGCTGCGCGCCGGGGACTTTGGAGGCGTAGGTGCTGTCGGCCAGCGGAATCGAGCTGACCGAGGCGAGAGAAGGCATGGCGGCATCTTCGGGATCCTTCCACGTCACGGCGAGATCGGGCCAGTGGCAGCATTCAAAGATTCGCTCCCATCGCTGAAGGATAAGAAGAAGCTGAAGCGACGATTCATCCAACAGATCTTTTTGGAGCGCCAGTTCAATGAGGGGCTGGTGCGTCCGCCCCCGTTCTTCCACGAGCTGCTTGACCTGATCGCGCTGGAGAAGACCGTAGCGGATGCACAGGTCGCCGACGCGGCTCCCTTCGGTTTTACATCGGACGTCCTTGAGTTCTCCCTCCTCGATTACCAAGCTCCGCTCGCCGCCGCGACCTTGGGTTTCCAATTCTCCGGTCTTCCCTTGCACGCGAGCGGAAAAGATCTCACCGAAATATTGATCGCCGGGCCGCCGGCTGTCCGCCGGAAGAAAATTCTCGAACATGTTCTGTTTCATCAAAAACCGTTTTCTATGTTCGATGAGCAGAAGCCAAGCCAGAGTGAGCAGCTGGCCGGATCGGAGAGGAAAACCGGCGGTAGCCTGGACGCTATCCCGGGCCAAAAATCGAAATGACCCGGAACGCCAGCCCAGAATCTGAAGCAAGAGTTCTCCCGACATCCACCCTTTCTCTGAACGCGGGCGGCACCTTTCAATGAAATGGGCTCTTCCTTTGGGATCGTCCGGATCGGGATCGAGAATTTGGGCCTCGAACGAGACGATGAATCCCTGCTGAAATCCGATCTTCGCGTTTCGGAGCCGGCGTTCGAGTTCCAAAATACCGGTCAGCCGCTGGCGTTCGATTTGAAGAAGGAGCGACTCGATCGTCGTCTGTTCCAGGTAACCGCCTTCTTGCAGTGAAGCGGAAAGGCCCGCCCAAGCCGCGAACGTTTGTGGAAAAAGTTCCGCGTTTTCGCTCACGGCGGGGTTCCTCCCGTGCGTTTTTTCAACGTGGCGTCGCAAAGTTGGCCGAACTGGCCCGGTGCAGGCAGGAAACGGGTCGCCGTGGAAACCTTTCCGGGGGTTTGGTAATTCGTGACGAGGATGCTTCCGTCCGGGCCGATGAACGCGTCGGTCGGATCGTCGACCGGTCCGGCCATGACGTCGGTCAAGGCCGGTGTGCTTTGGGAGACATCGAACGTGTAGATGAAGTACTCATCGTCGCCCGAGCCAGATCCATTGGCGAGGAGTCCCAAACACCGAAGGCTCTTACCGTCGGTCGAAAGACCGTTCGATAGGTCTCCCGCCTGAAACGGAAGAGGGATGCTCGAAATGACGGCGGATGTGGCGACATCCACCGTCGTCAGCGTTGTTCCGGTGGCGTCGGTTACGTAAAGCCTTTGATTGGCGCCCATTACCGCCGATTGCGTATTCATGGGCAGGTTAACGATTAATGTGCTGGTCATTGTATTGGGGTTGATTGAGAAGAGGGAGTTTCCGCACCCCACATAGAAAAGCGGGTCCGACGTGTTGGGACTCGTGGTGACGGCGCTGCAGTTCCCCAGATTTATTCCGCCCGCCATCGTGTTTGTGGCCGCATTTAGCAATCCCACACCGTTGGGACCTGTGTACGCAACGAAATTTCCTTTCGAGGCGATAAAGGTGTTTCCGGGATAGCTCCCCCCGGCGATGGTCCGGTACGAAAGAAATCCAGAGCTTACCGGATCGACGTTGGCGACGATCAGATCGCCGTCTCGGTTGGGAAGACAGACCGATTTATAATTATCGCAGAACGTCACCCCTTCCTCGAACTTGTTCGCCTCCCCGGGGATGAGAATGGTGCTGTTGGCGCCGGTGGCGGCGTCAATCAATTCCAGGCCGTTGTTTGTCGCGATGACGAAACGTTTGGGCGGTCCCGGATCGAAGGCAATTCCCTGAGCCTCCGGCCGATAGCCGTAGGGAGATCCCCGAGGAGGGTATTGGGGAAGGAAATCCGAAACGATCTGGTCCGGGGGGAAGATCCTTATGGAAAAGTTTCCTCGCATGACGAGAAATCCCTCTTCTTCACTGTAAATCCTCGAGAACGTCTTATCGTCGAAACAGGCGAGGGAACCGTTGTAGTTCGTGGCCTGGAACGGCGCGAGATCGATGGAGACGTCGCAGATTTGCGTCGCCTGTGGGTCGAGCCGCGTGAGAACCGACTCCGCCGGGGGAGGGGCGGGCCATTCGCCCAAGTGGCCTGCTCCGATGGCCGAACCGGCATATCGATATGAAACTGTGATCACGTCGTTTTGTTGGCAGACTTTTTGGTCCGGGGCGATCAACGTCGTCATCGCGAAGCGTTCCGCGCGGGGATGCGCCGTCGTTTGATAGGAATAGTAAATGTAATCCTGGCTTCGCTGCGAACCCATCACCTTAAACCAGGCGGCCGGAGGGACCGGAACTTGAAGCAGAGGATCGTAGTAGTAGTAATTGTTGTACAGCGAAAGAAAGTCGATCGAATCATTGAGGGTGAGTCCGTCCGGATCGCCGGCCACGCCCCCCTCAAAAATCCTTTTGGCTTCGTTTAATTCCGTCGTGTTGGTGCCGCCGTCCGGATTCAATGTCTCAAACGTCAGCTTCAGGCCATCGCTCGTATATTTTCGAATCGTGTCTTCGCAATACTTGAGCCCAACCTCCGCGCGGTTGAATGAAATTTTGGTGTCGCGCCCGAATCGCGCGCGTTGGAGTCCCGTGTTGGATCGTAACAAGAAACCGGCGATGATCAATGTCAAGACCAGCAAACTAATAAGCGCTATCGTCAGCGCGTTTCCGCCGGATTTACGGTGTGGGTGTCGCATTCAGACCGTAGTTTCGTAATCGAACGGTGCGGCCGACCGAATCGTTTCCCATCAAGAAATTGAATTGAATCTGTTCCATATTTTCCAGGGTCGTTCCCGTGAGGCTTTCGATGTCGGAGGTCGGGAACGTTGAAATCGCTTTTCCGTCCCGATCCAGATACTTGAACGTCAGAGTTCGGACTCGATCGGCCAGAGCGTGGGACTGCTGGTTGTTCCCTTCGGTCTCGATCTGTCGAATCTGGTTCAGCTGAGGGACATGGCGGACTTCGATGGTCTTTGTCCGTCGAGGAAAGGCGATCGACGTGCTCGACACGCGGATAGGGTGGCCTGCGGACGGGCGCTCCATCGGGCGGAGGATCTTGTCCAGCTGGTCGGCGACCTGCTGGCTCCGGGCTTTCGTTTCAGCCGCGGCACTGCTTTCCGCGGAGACTTTCGTCGCTCGGCCGGTGAACCGATAGACGAACACCGAGAGAATACTCATGAGCAGAAGCCCGATCAAAATTTCCGTGAGTGAAAAGCCGGCAGAAGGGGAAGCGTTTCGCATCTTCCTCTTGTGTCTCGTTACGCCGTTTCAGCTTCGCGTTGGTAGACGATGATCGGTTTTTCTTTGTGCAAGACCACTTCCTCGGAGATCACGCACTCCTCGATGTTATCTTTGGCCGGAATGTCGTACATGATTTCCAGCATGATGTTCTCGAGGATCGCGCGCAGACCCCGGGCGCCCGATTTTCTCTGAAAGGCCTCCTTGGAAATGGCGGAGAGAGCGCCCTTCGTGAATTTCAATTTCACCTTCTCGAATTCAAACAGCTTCTGATACTGCTTCGTCAGCGCGTTTTTCGGTTTGGTCAAAATTTCGATCAGGGCCTGTTCGTCCAGATCGTGCAGCGTGGCGATGACCGGAAGCCGGCCGACAAACTCCGGAATGAGACCGAACTTCAAGAGGTCTTCCGGTTGAACGTCCGCCAGGATTTCGCCGATCCGGCGTTCCTGCTTGGACGTGATCTCGGCGCCGAACCCCATATGCTTCTCGTGGATCCGGTGGCCGATGATGGTTTCGAGACCCACGAACGCGCCGCCGCAAATAAATAGAATGTTCGTCGTGTCGACCTGCAGGAAATCCTGCTGCGGATGTTTCCGGCCGCCCTTCGGCGGGACGTTGGCCATCGTGCCTTCGATAATCTTGAGCAATGCCTGCTGAACGCCTTCGCCCGAGACGTCGCGCGTGATCGACGGGTTCTCCGATTTGCGGGAAATCTTGTCGATTTCGTCGATGTAAACGATTCCTTTCTGCGTTCGTTCCAAATCGTAATCGGCGTTTTGAAGCAGATTCAAAATAATGTTTTCCACGTCCTCGCCGACGTAACCCGCTTCGGTCAAAGTTGTGGCGTCGACGATCGTGAACGGAACCTGAAGAATTTTCGCGAGCGTCTGCGCCAAAAGCGTCTTTCCGGTCCCGGTCGGGCCCAGCAACAAAATGTTCGACTTTTGAAGATCGACCTCGGCGTTCTTTCCTTGGGTTTCGATTCGCTTGTAGTGGTTGTAGACGGCCACGGAGAGAACCTTTTTCGCGCGCTCCTGGCCGATGACGTACTCATCCAGGATCGTCTTGATCTCGTGCGGCTTGGGGATTCGCGTCTTGCCGGTGTACGCCTCCTCGCGTTCGCTCTCCTCGGCGATGATGTCGTTGCAGAGCTCGATGCATTCATCGCAAATGTAAACGGTCGGACCCGCGATGAGCTTTTTGACTTCTTTTTGGCTCTTCCCGCAAAAGGAGCAGCTTAGGTTGTTCGCACCTTCGGCACCTTTTCGATTCATGCGCGCCTCATACTTTGACCTTGGGGACGACCAAGGACGGTCCCTTGGTCTTAATCACTATTGTATCAATGATTCCGTAATCTTTCGCCTCCTGGGCGCTCATATAATAGTCGCGGTCGGTATCTTTCTTAATCTTTTCAATGGCTTGCTTCGTATGTTTGGTCAAAATTTTATTGATTTCCTCGCGTATCGTGAGGATCTCCCGGGCCTGAATATCGACGTCGCTGGCCTGGCCCTTGAATCCGCCCAACGGCTGATGGATCAGGATACGCGCGTGCGGAAGCGAGAAACGTTTCCCTTTTTCTCCCGCGGCCAAGAGGATCGCCGCCATGGAAGCGGCCATTCCGACGCAGAACGTGGAGACCGGCGGCCGGATATGCTGGATCGTGTCGTAGACCGCAAGCCCCGCGTACACCGATCCACCGGGGGAATTGATATAAAGATTGATGTCCTTATCGGGATCTTCGGACTCCAGAAAAAGGAGCTGCGCAATAAGGAGATTGGCGACGTCGTCGTCGATCCCGGATCCCAGGAATATGATTCTTTCCTTTAGGAGACGACTAAAAATATCGTACGCGCGTTCGCCGCGATGAGTTTGCTCGACCACCATCGGAATCAGGGTCATACGTTCCTCAATAGAAAAGTTCTGTAATTTTAACTACTTAATCTTAGCGTTCGAGAGGAGGAAATCAAGCGTTTTCTGGGCGAGAATATTGAATCGAATCGAGTCGAGCTGTCCGGTTTTTTCGTACGCCGATCGCAGTTCTCCGACCGGCACCTTGGAGGCGGCGGCCAGTCTTTCGAGCCGGGCCGTGACCTCCTTTTCTTCCGCCGAAATTTCTTCCGTTCGCGCGATCGCTTCCAAGAGCAGCTGTTCATGCACGCGTCGCTCGGCATCGGGGCGAAGTTTCTTGTGGAGGTTCTCGTGTGAATATTCTTCCGGAAGTTCCTTCATTCCGACTCGCTCCATTCTTTGCTTGAACCCATCCATGAGAGAATGAAGCTCGGAGTCGACGAGAGATTCCGGAAGGTCGACCGGATTTGCCTTCATGGCGGAAGCGAGAAGTTCTTGAATCATTTCCGCTTTCGCGTTCTCTTCGGTCTCGATTTCCAAATCTTTTTTCACGCGGTCTTTCAGCGCGGCAAGATTTTCAAAAGGCCCGACCGATTTCGCGAAGTCGTCGTTGAGGGTCGGAAGAATTTTTTCTTTGATCGCCTTCAATGTCACACGGAGACGGAACTCTTTCTTTTCCTTGTCGGCCCCCTGCCCGATCGTGATCGGCGCGCTCTGTCCGAGCGGTAATTTCTTCAGCGCTTTTTCAATTTCGGGATGGAGCATTTCGCCGCCCACTTCATAAATCTGCTCCTTCGGTTCCTCCTTCGACTCGACGAGATTTCCTTCGGCGTCGGTGGGTTCCAGAACGATCGACACGAAATCGCCTTTGACCGCCGAAGTCGCCCCTTCGC
This sequence comes from Bdellovibrionota bacterium, assembly GCA_035292885.1. Classification (NCBI taxonomy): domain Bacteria; kingdom Pseudomonadati; phylum Bdellovibrionota; species Bdellovibrionota bacterium. The sequence goes on from DATDPG010000083.1 coordinate 6,569, forward strand.
GATCCTTCAAAACGGCCTGTTCATCCTGAAGTCTTCCGATCACTTCCTGAATCTGTTTGTCGGTGACCTTCGTTTCGGGCTTTTCGACGCTGATTTCTTTGTAGTCTTTCGGTGTGAATGCCGGCTTCACTTCGATGGATGCCACGTACGTAAATCCCGATCCCTTTTCCCGTTTCGGATCGGAAATCTGCGGCGTCGTGACGATCTGGAAATCGTGTTCGCGGACGGCGTCGAAAACCGTCCGGCGGATCAGCTCTTCGAACACCTCGCCCTCCACCGCCGGTCCGAAACGCTGTTCGAGAATTGTGCGCGGCACTTTTCCGGAGCGGAAGCCGGGGATCTGAACCTGTTTCCCCACCTTCTTATAGGCGGTTTCGATCTCCTCCAGGACCATCTCTTCGGGAACCGAAATCGAGAGTTTCTTTTTGACGGGCGAGAGGGACTCGATGTCGACTTTGACGTTCATTGGGGGGCCGCTTCTACCACGACCCCGCGCCCCGCGCAACGCTCCGCTACCCTCGTGCGATAGAGCAGATCCTGTCTACGGGACGCGTTCCGAAGAGACGGTCTGGTCTCTAGCCGAACATGGATTGCGGAATCCTGTGCAAGTTCGACCGGGGGGAGATCGGCTGATAAGGTTTTTTCATGCGGGCTAGCGTGCGGACGGAGGCGGCGGCGGGGCTGAGCACATTTCTTACCGCCGCCTATATCATCTTCGTCAATCCCGCCATTCTATCCACCACCGGCATGGACAAGGGCGCGCTGGTCACGGTCACCTGCCTCGCCACGGCCGTTGCGACGCTGGCCATGGGACTGATCGGTCGCGTCCCTCTGATGATGGCGCCCGGAATGGGTCTCAATTCATTCTTCGCGTACTCCGTCTGCCAGGCCGCCGGCGTGCCGTGGCGGACGGCGCTGGGGGTCGTCTTCCTTTCTTCGCTCTGCTTTTTCATTTTGGCTCTGGCCGGAATTCGAAAACGGATTCTGGATGCCATTCCGCGGAGTCTCCGGCTTTCGACCTCCGTGGGAATCGGATTTCTGATTTCGTTCATCGGCCTGCAGCAGCTCGGCGTTATCGCGAAGTCGGATGCCACGATGGTCCGCCTGGGTCAATTCACGCTCGAAACGTGGTTGGGCCTTGCGGGGCTCATCGCGATGGTCGTTTCGGAGCTTCGGTCGATTCGCGGGAGCATTTTGATCGGGATCTTCCTCGCTTCATTGCTGGGGATTGTCTTTGGCCGGATTCATTTCACGGGGGAGATCGTCTCTCTTCCCGCTTCCATGAGTCCTCTTTTTCTGCAACTGAATATTCGGTCAGCTCTCACACTGGCGCTTCTTCCGACGATCTTCGCATTTATGTATGTCGATCTCTTTGACAATCTCGGGACGACGATCGCCGTGGCCCGCCGCGCCGGTATGGTGAAACCGGACGGGACGATCGAACGAATCGCCACCCTTCTGCGCGTCGACTCTTTGGCCGCGATGTTCGGCGCTCTCTGCGGAACGTCGACGGTGGTTTCTTACGTGGAATCCGCCGTTGGAGTGGCCCAAGGCGGACGGACGGGGCTGACTTCGGTTTTTACGGCGATTCTTTTTTTCATTGCAATGTTCTTTGCACCTCTTGTCCTGGCTGTTCCGGCTTTTGCAACCGCTCCAGCGCTGATCTTCGTGGGTCTATTCATGGTCCGCGATGTATCGGAAATTCACTTTTCCGACTGGGAAGAGGGAGTCCCCGCGTTCTTGACGATGCTCCTCATGCCTCTGACGTTTTCCATCTCCGAGGGGATCATGTTCGGATTTCTCGCTCACACGATTCTCAAACTCTTGGGAGGAAAGGTCCGGGAACTGAACCCACCGATTCTGGTCATTACATTGCTGTCGGCGGTAAATCTTTGGATTGCGGCTCGCTAGCGAACCACCGCTGGTCATTTGTCGGAATTCCCGACGACGTTCACGGCCGTCTGGATCGGATACCCCCTCCGCTCCCAATGTTGTTGGGCCGCGAGAAGTAAGGGAGCCGTGATTTTAGCGAGGAGCTCGGGAACTTGATCGGAGGTGGGATGGAGGCGGGCGAGTTGCTCTTTAAAGGTTTCGATACATTGCCCCGATCGGCAGAGGGGAGCGTTCACTTCGTCCACCGGCTGAATGAGGGAAAGCGGGAGAATCTCCGGAAGCGGCTTTTTTCGCCGGGCTTCCTCCGCCCAAAAGGCGCGAAGGCGATCCCGGTATCGTCGTTCAATGGCCGCCCCCTGGACGATCCGTTGCTCCCGCGTCGGATGACTCTCGTCGAGTCGTTGGTATTCTTGGGTTCGTATGGCGTCGAGTTTCTGCTCGTCGTAGAGGAAATGCGCCGTGAGTGCGGCGAGGAGTCGCTCCGCGCTGGAGGCCACTTCGACGTCTTTGCCCGGAGAAGCCGAGGAGAGCGTCTCGTTGGTGAAGAGAACCTCTTGAAACCGCTCCACCGCCTCCGCCGCTTCGGTTAACAGCGCTTCTTTCGTGGGTTTTGTAAGGAAGTAGTACTCGATGAAGCGATGGCTTCCCTCCAGAAGAACGAACACGCCGACGCCCACGGCTAAGAAGGCGGGATGGCTTAAACTTACGGCTCCCACCTCTTCGGCTAAGGTCAACAGAGGGAGTCTTCCGGAAAGCGCCATCTGTCGAACGGCGGGGGAGAGTTTCGAGAACTTGGCGAGAAACGTTAAGCTCTCCTGAAACGCCATGATCTGACCCGCACTGTGGCTGACGGTTTTGAGATCTTTGAAGGGTTGACCGCCATGGGCGGCTCCGATGGCGCTCAAGACCAAGAACATTCCGGCGGTTCGGCCATAGATGTTTCCATGGATCCCCAGGGACCCTAAGGGTTCGAGAGAAGGAAAGAGGGAGCGAAGGGCGGAATGAGCGCCCAGGAGAGAGGCATCGGCGGCCGTGCCGGCCAGGTGGAGTTCCAAATACTCCTGTCCCACACCCGGGAGGTACTCGGGCATCTTTTGGGAGAGTTCGCTCCAAGTTTGAAAGCGGCCCAGTTCTTTCAGTCGTCCGTCGAGAACGATGTCGGTTCCCTTCCAGAGGAGGTCCGCCGTGATCTTGGGAATCCCGTAATGAATCGCTCCGGAGACGAGGGGACTGGAAGCCATCGGCGAACGGTGCGGAGGGATAATGGGGGAACGGAGTTCGGGAGCCTTCGGACCCACGGGAATCGGGTTTCTTTCGGGGGAGGCGACACCTGCATTGACCACCTTCGGGTGAACGAGATGACTCTTTTTCCACTCCGCTAAATCCGTGACCGAAACACCCTTTGGGTTCTTTTTGTCGTCGGGACCTTGCCGTTTGACGCCGCCGGCACTATCGGCGACCGGAACGGGTGGATTCAGTCGGACTTCGGCATATCCCACCACGTCGGGATCGAGGGCACCGGTACCTTCCGTGGGGGGGCGAGAAGACTTTCTCGTTGTTCGGGAGATCGAAGCCCGGGGAGCGGGATCCTTGGGAGGTTGGGATGCCTTTACTTTATCAGTCTCATGTGGCGCGTCGACGATCGCCGGTTGCGCGGGTGCAGGGGCCGAGTTGGCCCCAAGGGATGTCGCCCCGTTCGGAGGGGTTCCCCGCCTTTGCACTATGCGCTCGACCACATCGCTCAGTTGCGCGCCCTCCATCCGATATATCTTCAATACCCACCTTGCGGCCAGGAGCGGATTTCTTCTGAGACTCGGCGGCACCTTTTCAATGGCCCTGGCGAGTAGTTCCTCATTGATTGTGGGTTTCTTCTGTCCACGCCGACGCATTTTATTGGGGTCGCGAAGCATCTCCCCTTCAGGACGACCTGCCGCCTCCGCCGCCGGAGGTGCTTGTACTCGGAGCTCTTTTAGCGCCCCGCCCGATTTTCCCCCGCGATTCAGCGGCCGAGATCCGAGTATTGGCACCGTTCTCATGAGGGCCTTGCGGAGCTTCAGAATCGAAATCACCTGCGATTCGTCGAGAGACAATTTGCGAGCAAGTTCCGGAATCGGCAAAATTTCAAAGTCGTTTTCGATGATGTTCATGTCGCTTGGAAAGATTTTTTTTGTCCGTCGGGTTCTTCTGAAAACGTCCGCTGGCCTCATGGAGTTTGCCGGACGCAGTTCCGGACGCATTTTTTCAATGATATTAAGGACCCGCAGGGGACTAACGCCTGTCTCATCGGCGATTCGGGGTATGGGGTGCTTCCAGAACTGTTCCTTTATAAGATCGCTTATCGACAAGCCAAACGTCGGCTTTGCTGTACGTCTCTCCGCGGTCTCGATCCCCATCGCTTCGTGAGCCAATTTTATGATGTCTGTCTCCGAGACAGAGGGAACGTGCGAACGGAGCGTTAGCACCCATTCGAAGAGAGTGTGTGTGTGGTACTTCGCTTCCAACCATTCCGCGAGCGTCAAGGAGTCGGATTTTCCATCGATCGTCTGATTCCACCACCCCGGGACCTTTTTGAGATCCTCCGAAGAGGCAAAGGCCTTGGCCCAATGGTATTTCTTGCGCAATTTGCTTTCGAGTTCCGTGTTGAAATGATTCAGTTTGCCCGCCAATTTTTGCCATGCGGGATGCCCGGAACGCGCGAGCTGTCTTAGAAAACCGACTTCCTCGAAACTAATGCTGTCGGCCTTATAGAGCTCCATCATCGGGAGACCCAAGGATTTTGCGCTTTGTACTCGATCATGACTGGCGATCACCAGACCGGATCGCGCCGGTCGGATTTTCCGCCGCAGCTCTTCAACGGGAAAGAGGCCGCCGATCAAGTCCCGCTCGATTCCCAGCTCACGGCAGACGGAATCAATCAACGCGCCCCTTTCTGCCGGCGGATCGCCGTCGCGGAGGATGAGCAGCTCGACGTCGTTGGGGTGTTCCTTTTTGAGGAGCGCCGCTGTGTAGAACGCCCCCAAACCTCGGCGATGAACCACATATGGCTTTATGTCACCGTTCTCGCTCGCCGGGAGCGTGTAGGCCGTGGGATTTCCGCGGCTCGACGGCGGAGGAGAATCGAGAGAGACGATCAAGAGGTAGGGAGAATCGTTTTGTGCGCTGTAATCGCTCGATGAAAGTGGTTGGCGCAAAGCCGGCTTGTGGCCTGTCTGGCTCGGGAGAGAACGCAACGCACGATTCGGTGTGCCTCTCTCCTCGTCAACAACCCGAACGGACTGAAGCGCAAGGCTCCCGTAGGTGGAACCCTCGCAGCCGACGCAGAGGCCGATCGAATACGTCGGGACACCGGAGCGAATTTCCGTCCGAGTCTCCCCGGTGAAGGATGGCAGAAACGAATTCCGTACGTCCGGCGGCCTGTCCCGATCCGCGTTGCCGGGATTCGGAAGTTTTTCTTCGGGATCGGCCACGACCGTTTCACCGGATTTGACGTCGAGGGGAGGGAGCGAATGTGCCGCGCTTTCTTTTCCCTTCTCCGTTCCCTGCGTTTTCAATTCCGCGAGGATATCGATCGCCGTTGCCGGGGCGCTCGATTTCACCGCTTCAGCCCTGTCCACGGATTTCTTCGACAAGAACTTGCGGATCCGCTTCAGACGCTCGTCATGCTCTTGAAATCCATCGGAGGCCGCAATCGCTTCTATGATGCGAGCCGCTCTCCGTGTAAACGTGGGGTCGATCAAATGCGTGCCGGATCCCTCTTTTTCGAGGGCTTTGCGAATGGTCTGTTCCAGCCAAACCGGGGAGGGAGGAGCGCCCGCGTCGATCTCGCGTGATATCGAACTCAACAGATAACCTGCCAGTTCCTTGCCGGTCCGAGCGGCGAACCGGCGCGCCACTCCGTACTCGGGGTCGATCGCTTCGAAACTGAACGGATGTGTTCTCTGAATTTCGGACCAAGCGAGTTTAAGATCCGCCGCCGATTCCTGCGCGTCTTGATGGCGGCGAACGAAACTGGCCACGCCACTCTCGATCTCCCACGCGAACGCAGAAGTTCCAACGAGGATATTTTCGTTCATTCCGGAAACGAGGCCGACCAATTTGTCGTTCCTGATGATGGCCGCTCCGACGGGCCGAATCGGCGTGTACAACCGCACGATGCCGGTCGAAATGTGCCGGCCATTGGTTGCCAGCAGGTCGGACAGCATGTATCCGCCGGTGGTAGGGATAATCTCCAGCGACTCGTAGAGGTTCGGCTTAAGATCGTTGACCCACTTCTCCGCAGGGGCCAAGACTTCGATGGCTGTATCGAGGGGGTAAGGTTGGACGTCGATCGGCAAAAAATGAACGCGCCGAAGTCTTTCGGGCAGATCGACCTTGAGTAGGACAAAACCCGTTCGGGATTCCGGGGAGCAACCCGAGACACACGCGATCGGAAACCACCGAGAAGTCCGTTGCCGCGCGGCACTTTCGTTTACGAAGTGGAAGGGGAGGAGTTCGATCGCCGCCTTCTTGTGTTCCCTGAAATACCCCGTGAAGGCTTCCGGAGTGGTTATAAAAAATCCATCTCGACTGATGAAGGCGCCCATGCCATGTCGACCTAGCACCACGGCGGCCCTCCTAGCGGGCACCTTTACGGGCGCCTCCCGCCATTCCTCGAGTGGGAGAAACCGAACCGGAGCCGGAGCCGGGAGAAGGGGCTCTTCCGTTCCGGGTGCCGTCTCGACGTGCAGCTTCAGCTTCGCAGTTTCGCTTTCCACTTTTTCCAAAGCCACCTGAGGGGACTTGTCCAGGGAGACGAGATATCCGACAACGTTGCTCAAAGGGTTTTCGATCTTCCCCGGCGTCTCCATTCTCGGGTAGAACTGAGCGCCCCCAACGTCTTTCCAATCCACGCTGTTCAACGTTCCCCGTTTTGGAGCGTAGATCATGCGGACGGCGGCGGACTTTTTTTTGGCTCCTCGCTTGGCGGAGTAGTGGTGCACCGGATTTTGCCCCAGGGCGGCCGTCAGTCCCGCCCGGTACACATCGTGGCCGGTGGTTAGCCGATGCACCTCGGGAAGAACGCCGCCGCCAGGTCTGGAGGCGACTTCGATCGGGAAAATCTTTCCATCCTCGGTAATGCGTAACTCCGTATGCGTGCTGCTCCATTTCGGAAATGGACCGGGCGTACTGATCCCGAGGGCAGCTAGGGCGCGCCGGTGGATTTCGGTCATATTTTTCTCTGTCTGAGAATCCGGGAGGCTTGTCGTGGCGAGAAAAAGGTGTTCGGTGAAATCCCGCTCCATCGGCGCCTTTCCAATAGGCTCCGCCGAGCGTGTCCGGACCTTGTTGCCGATCTGAAAGGTTAACGCGTCGATCATGACCTCTTTCTTGGAAGGGACATACTCCACAACCAGCCATCGGTGCGGCTTTTGCCCCGGGATGTTCCCGGGAACCGGGACATCCACGGGAAAGTGAAAGCCGGTGTCTCGATCCACGGCGTCCCTCACCTCCGCCAGGATTTGTCGAACCTGCGCGTCGCCCATTTCCGGATCGAGAAGCCGCACTCCCAAGGAGCTTGAGGCAAGCGTCGGTTTGATCACGCACGATTTCCCTTTGTCCAGAAGCTCCCGAATATACGGCTCGGTTTCCTCGATCGAATGAAAAGAGTCGAACTCGAAATCCGGCGGCAGAAGCCCGTCCTTCTTCCAGAGAGCCAGCATGGTCGGCTTGTATCTTGTGTTCCACGTTGTTTCGCGGTCCAGGCCGCGGAGGCTGTATTCCTTTCCATAGGTTTCCATGACCTCGGCTCGCGAAAAAACATAATCCTCCACGATCGTGTCGACCGCGCGGAGTTTGTTGCCCGTACGCTGGATGTAGCCTGCCAATGCCGTGAGAACCTGTTTGGGGTTCCAGGGTTCGTCCACGTGGAGATACTCGATTTGACTCGAAGAGCAGCGGAGAGGTTTCCGATCGGCGATGACGATTCTCACGTTCTGTTTCTCGGCCGCATATTCGAGAGCTTCAAAAAAGCCGACGTTCGCGATATTTCCCTGTCCTAGGATGAAGATGAACTCAACAGGATCCGCCTGAGACGAACGTTCACGTTTTGGCGGGTCGAACCCTTTGCCCGCGACAGGCAGCGTTCCCCCTTTCTGTTTTGCTGGATCCGGCTTCAGCTCCGTTTCCGTCTCGTCAAATATTTCGAGGGCGAGCGAACCCAGCGTAAGCGACCCGGCGTTCTCTCCGGCCGTTCCGATCCTCGCTCGAGGACCCCGGCTCGGCGGATTCGTGGACCCGTTCAATCGAGAGGAAGGATGGACGATCACTTTTCCATTTCCCGTTGGCGGAAGTCGGGGGACGGGGGATTGGCGCGCGTCGGAGCCGCGTGTCTCCCCCGGGGATGCCTCGACAATTTCTATTTTTGTCGGCGTCAGTTTTGGATACCGACGGCCCAATTCGACGGCGTCGGCGGAGGGGGCAATCTTCTGACCGGTCCGGTGCCCTATGCTTTCGACGAAGTAACGGACTCTCCCGCGAATATCGTCGTTGAAGAACGCGGCATTGCTCTTTATTAGACCGCTGAAAATACCGGCCGCGGAGCGGAGTGCTTTCTTCGCGACGGCGGAATCCACCGCTTCCAAACTGGCCCGCTGGAGCATCTGTGCGGCTAACTTCTCCGGCAAAAACGCCAGCTTGGTTCCCAAATCGTCCCGCTCGTCTGGAATAATACCGTTCCATCGGTGTTCCGACGCGAGAGATTCTTCCATCAAATGCAGGAGCGCCCCTTGATTTCCGTAGGTCGCCATTTCCTCCCGAACGGACCGGGCGTTTTCAGGAGAGAAGGGAACCGAGAGAGCCTTCTGAAGCTCCTTCTGAACTTCGGGTGTGTAACCCGAAAGAGATGTGTGGATATGGGGGAGGAGATAATACTCGCCGTCGATTCGATAGGCTCCATAGTTCCTCCAACCGGCATCGGCAAGGTCTAGAGGGAACCACGGAAGCCTGTCGAAGAACTTGAAGAATGATTTTGACGGCCTGTCATCGAGAAAACGCTGCAACCGGTCGCCGACTTGTTCCACTTTCTTGATGTCCGACTCCCGGTCCCGATAACCGTCGTAGTCGAAAACCTCTACATCCGTCCCCAACTGGATGCCGAATAACCCGTCCCTCGTTAAGCTCTTGGGGAGATCTGAAAGAAGGCGGACGATGGGAATGGCGTTCCGATCGTAAATGGCCGGCGAGCCTTGATTGTAAAACAGGTCCACAACGGCGCTGGCCGTCACCAGAAACGTTTCTCCTTCCCGGAGGGTCTCTTTGGATTCAGACATGAAAAGAGCCTTCCTGGGGGGAGGGGCCGAGTGGAGCCGGGGACGTGGGCTGAAAATTCTTGCGACGATACCCGATGATTCCGATGGATGTTTCCCGAGCTGCTCATTTAAAAATTGCCGGCGTTGCTCCATGAGGAGGTCGAACGGTGAATGGTATTCAATGCGTTCCGGGCCCTCGGCGGTAACTGAACTTAGTCGGTCGGATTTGCTTGGCGGCGCGCCCGTGAGAAAGGGGTAGATAGGCTTCCAGTGCTCGCCTTTGGACAACAATCGCTCGCGGATCTGAGTGGGCAACCGGTCTCCCACGAAGATTTCTTCGGTCCGACCCATACGCCAGAATTTCTCCACGAGGTCTTCCCGTTCCAAATCGATGAAGGAATTCGCCGCATTGACGAATTTCGCAAACTCTTCGGGGCTTGAATGATTTGCGGAATTCAGGAGGTCCCACCGGCCGGTCTCGGCGAGTAGCCGGAGGAACTCCACCCAATAGGATTTTTCGATCATGGCCTCGATCGAGAGATTTTTTTCGCTGTCCGTATACACGGTGTACCTTCCCGGGTTCATAGGATCGGGCTGGACCACCATTTCGAACTTCCTCTCTTTGTCTCCGTCAAAAAAGGTCCTCCTAAACTTCCGTGTCCCTTCTCTGAGCGGCTTGATCCTTCCGTAGGTTCCACCTTCTTCATCCGGACGTTCGATCTGACGCCGCCAGTTGGCAGCCGCGGGCGAATCGAACGGAACCCTCCATTCGAGATACTTCATGTCTTCACGTCTCATGCTGAGGAGGGGTCGGAAAGAAGTGGGAGCCGGCGGCTTTGGTTCAAAATGATCCACGCTCCGAATCACGCCCGATATCAGTCCCTGAAACTTGGCTTTTGTGGAGGGCCTTAATTTTTCGAATCGCGGATCGGCCCAATAACGATCCATAATTTCTTCTTCATTCCAACCGGCCAAGACCAGTCGCCGGATCTCACGTAAATCGGTTTTCTTAAGAGCCCCAATTTCATTAGTTAGAGTCCGGGCATCGACCGCAAACATCGCGTAACTCCCTAGGTCGACGTACTCTTTAGTGGCCTTCTGGAGACCTGAAATCGTCCGATCAAAATTCATGTATGAATGACTACTAGGCAGAGATTTTGACAGAGCACTTACGAAAAACCCGCCGGATGACGGATCGACGTGAGCGAACCGAGTCCCCTGGGAAGAAAGGCGCCACAGAGAATCCCTCATTTCGAGAAAGCTTTCCGGGTTTCCAATGAGAATCGCTTTTGCGAGGTTCTTGAGGTTCCCCAGCTGATTCGTCGAAAGCCAGCGGATCGGATTTCGTTTCGCAAAGGCAAGGCGAGCGAATCGCACAACTTCTTCCGGCCCGTTGGTAACGATATAAATGTCCCGTATCGCGCCCAGCTCGCGACGATGGAGCAGTTGCTTGATCAATCGGTCGGATTCGGGGGAGTAGTTGAGATAGTACGCCGGTCGCTTCGCACTCGCGCGACTTTCTTGCACTCTGCGCTCTATGCGGAGAATCCTGTCCGTCAGCTCGCGGTCCGGCCGGATCAATGGGGTTATGTCCGGGCCGACGATTTCCCCGACGAGTGGGACGACCACGGAAGGGACACCGGACGGACGAGTCGGATGATCCTGCGCCGCCGCGGAAGCGGAGAGCAGTGCAATAACTCCTGCAAAAACAAAAACTTCCCGGTACGACCTTTTCATAGCCTCGATTTTTCCCTACCGATCCGCCTCAAAGGGGGATGGGAATAACACGATGCGTAGGCAGAGGCAACATGGTCATAACCTTTTGTATTTATTTGTGAATTCGTTTAGGATTTCGGCCGGAGATCAGGTATGGCGACAAATCGGCTGGAAAAGGATTCCATGGGTGAAATAAAGGTGCCCGAAGACGCTTATTATGGAGCGCAAACGCAGCGGGCGGTGGAGAATTTTCCGATCAGTTCGTTGCGCTTCTCCCGGCGTTTCATCGAATCCATGGGAGAGATCAAGCGGTCCGCGGCGGAGGTGAACGGCGAGCGCGGCTACGTCGACGCGAAAATCGCGAAGGCGATCGCCACGGCGGCGGGAGAGGTGGCGGAGGGAAAATGGGATTCGCAATTCGTTCTCGACATTTTTCAGACCGGCTCCGGCACGTCGACCAACATGAATGCAAACGAAGTGGTCGCCAACCGTGCGGCCGAGATTCTGGGATTTGAGCGAGGCTCGAAGAAAGTCCATCCGAACGATCACGTCAATCGCGGGCAGTCGTCGAACGACGTCATTCCGAGCGCGATGCATATTTCCCTTCTCCGCGCGCTGACGATCGATTTGATTCCGTCGTTGGAGAAGCTGGGGAAGGCGCTCGACGTCAAAGCGAAGGGTTGGGACAAAATCGTTAAAGTCGGCCGGACACACCTTCAGGACGCCACGCCGGTCCGTTTGGGCCAGGTTTTTTCGGGATACGCCACGCAGGTTCATCAGTCGGTCGAACGGCTGCAGCGTATTTTGGAACCTCTCGGCGAGCTGGCGCTGGGCGGAACGGCCGTGGGGACCGGCATCAATTGCCCCGAAGGCTTCGCGAAGGAGGTCATCTCGCGGATCGCCAAGCATTTTAAGCTTTCGTTGCGCGAGGCGAAAAATCATTTTGCGGCGCAAGGGTCGAAGGATGCGTTTGTCGAGGCGAGCGGAGCGATGCGAACGACCGCCGTGGCGCTGATGAAATTGGCGAACGACATCCGCTGGCTCGGCTCGGGGCCCCGTTGCGGGATCGGTGAAATCCGCCTTCCGGAAACTCAACCGGGCTCATCGATCATGCCGGGGAAAGTGAATCCGGTGATCGCCGAGTCGCTGATCATGGTGTGCGCGCATGTGGTGGGGAACGATGCCGCCGTGGTGATCGGCGGGCAGTGGGGCAATTTCGAACTGAACGTCATGATGCCGGTGATGGCGCACAACGCGCTCGAATCGGCGGAACTTTTGGCGAAGGCGTCGGACAATTTCCGCGCTCGATGCGTGGAGGGACTGGAGGCCGACGAAGAACGGTGCAAGGAGATGATCGAAAAAAGTTTGGCGATGTGTACGTCTCTCGCCCCGAAAATCGGTTACGATCCGGCCGCCGCGATCGCAAAAGAAGCGCACAAAACCGGAAAGACGGTGCGCGAAGTCGCAAAAGCGAAGAAAGTGTTATCGGATGCCGAACTCGATCGCGTTTTGGATCCTTACCGTATGACCGAACCGGGCTAGCAGGCTGTTGAAAAAGGCTCATTTGCTTCGTTGCCGCTGCACTCGCGATCCTCACAGCCAAAACCAGGCTGCTCCGGTCGCTCGTTTGCGGCGCCTCGCAACTGAGACCTTTTTGAACAGCCTGCGAAAGCAGACTTTTTCAATTGCCTTTGAGGAAGGCCGCTAGCGCATCGCCAACTGTTTTTCGACCCAGGACTTAAAGTTCCCGTCGTACCCGGCGCGGGACTGCAACGCTTTCACGCGCGCCATGAGCTTCTCGGCGTTCGTCGTTTTGGGCGTCTGCGCCGCGAGCATCGTCGCCACCTGCTCGGCCACTTTTCGTCCGTGCATCATCGAGACCCGGATGTTCCCTTTTCCCGTCACGGCGTTTCCGAGCGCGTAGACGTTGGGCAGATTTTTCACCTTTCCCGTTTCCAAATCTTCCACTTCGTACGTTTCCCCTTTCTGGGGGATTCCCGGAATCGATTCCGGAATGCTTCCGATGGAGCTGATCGCCAAATTGAATCGGACCTCCACTTCCGTGTTCGGAAGTTCCCGAACCTTTCGGTCCACGATTTCCGTTCGGGTGAAGCGGATCCCGACGAGACTTCCGTTGTCGATGATCGGAGCTTTCGGCAGATGCCGCTCCTGCATGTTGAACAAATTCTTCGATTGGTAGTTGTTGAAAATCTTGGTGCGCAGAGCGTCCGCCTTTTCCAACTGTTCGGGAGTCGGTTTGGGCGGCGTGTCCGCCAGGGGCATGTCCTGAACGCGGCGGCGGTAATACAGCGTCGTGCCCTTGAGGCCGAGGTCGGCCCATTTGAGGCCGTGCTTTTCAAGCGCCCGCGGAATTCCTTCTTTTTCCAGCGTCAACATATCCATTTTGATCCCGCGCTTTAAGAGAGCCCGTTGCGTGATTTCGAATTGACAGATTTTGAGAACGTCCATGGATGCCAAGCCGCCGCCCACGACAATGGTGTTGTCCGGGATTTCATATCGCGGGCCGTTGTAGGAAGGCTCGTGGTAATGGTTGAACCAATAGACCACCGGGTTTTGGTAGAGAAGTCCCTTGCCGACGTACCGATCGAACTCTTCGACGCCAACGGGACGGTCGCGCCAGGCTCCGCTGGCGAGCAAGATCGCACTGACACTCCACTCCTTGTAGATCTCCTCGAAGGAGAGATCCTTTCCGAGTTTGGTGCTCGGAACGAAATGCACGAGTGCGTGATCGAGCCGTTCATTGATCTTCTCTTCCTCCTTCTTGCGCTGCTCCACGTGCCAACGCGGAAGACCGTCTTCGATCTTCCCGTACGGCAGAGGATTCTGCTCGATCAAAATGACTCGAATCCCTTTTTCCCGGAGCTTAAGCGTGGCTTCACTTCCAGCTACGGCTCCACCTATGACCACCGCGATATGTTCTTGGCTCATGCGCGGCATTATAGGACTTGCCGCGGGGCTTGGCCATGGTAAGAATACCGAGGGCGGAGGGGAGAGTGTGGCGCGTCGAATTCTTCCATGATCTGTCTCAGGATTTTTCGGTTTTTGAGTGCGAAAGGAGGCCTTTATGCCGTCGTTCGATATTGTTTCGCAGCTGAACCTGGCCGAAGTGGATAATGCGGTTCAGCAGACCGCCAAGGAAATCCTTCAACGGTACGATTTCAAGGGGACCGATTCGATCGTCCAGCGAACCGAAAAAGAGATCACACTCGAATCCGCCGACGAATTCAAGGTGAAAGCCGCGCTCGACGTTTTACAGGGAAAGATCGTCAAGCGGGGAGTTTCGCTCAAGTGCCTCAAGGCCGGGAACATCGAACCGGCGGCGAAAGGGCGGGCGCGGGTCAGGATCGAGTTGATGGAAGGCATCGACGGCGATCGCGCGCGCGAGATCGTGAAAAAGATCAAGGACACGAAAATGAAGGTTCAGGCCGCGATTCAGGAGCAGCAGGTTCGCGTGAGCGGCAAGAAGCGGGACGATCTGCAAGAAGTGATCGCGCTGATGCGAACCATCGACTTCCCGCTTCCCCTACAGTTCATCAACTTCCGCGAGTAACGCAGATGGTTACTCCTTCGTCTTTATCGGCGTCGTCAACTCGTTGAACATTTCCCAGATTCCGAATTCGTCGCGCAGCATCTTAAGGGCCATTCCCTCCTCGCGCTTGATTCTCAGCGCCGTAATCGGATTCACCGTTGTTTCGATTTGCGGGTCTTTCAGTTTCGCCACGATCTTCGCCTTTTCGCATTTCCCTTCCATCCCCCAATGACCCTTGCTTCCGTAAAACGGATTTCGGACGCCTGAATCCGGTTCCACCAGGGCCCCGACGCAGCTTGTGGCGGAAAAGATGCCCTGTGTAACCGTCTTCGAATAAAAACAAAATCCGAGCTGTGAGGTTTTGCCGTCTTTCGGGTGATAAATCTGGGCGAGAAAAGTGCAATCTTCCAAAGACATCAGTTTGTCGGCGACCTCGCTCGTCCGTTTGTTTGAAGCGGGAGTTTCCGGCGCGGCGGCGAAGGTCACCTCTCCCGCCGCCCAGAAAATGGAGGCGATGAAAACGCCCAAAAAATAACCGAACCGAAACACGCCGGGATCATATCAACAATGCCGCTTTTTGCGAACCGCGGGCAACTCTCGGAATACTTACCGGGGAACGATTGAATAAGTGGATGTGTCTTACGTGTTCTCTTGGAGGGTCTGTTCCAAACGTTGAGCAAATGAATTCGGGTCGATCGCGGGGTACTTGTGAAGATTGGGTTCAATCTTTCCGAACAATGCTCGTAACGTCTTCGATTCAACCAGACCTTTCGTGAACATCATTCGAACATCCGTGCGGTCTTGATCGTGGCCGCGTTCAATCTTGGAAAGAGCCTGTGAATAAAAGTCGTAATGATAAAAGGACAGCTTGCCTTCCTTGCCGATATAGACACATCGTCCCTCCCAGCCCGGGAGCTCCGGGATGAAATGGGCGGGAGATGCGAGCTCGACGTTGACCTTGAATTCCTCCTTCGAATCGCTAAGGGCCCTTAGGAGTTGGTCGGATTCGGGAATGACAGTCAGATCCAGGTCGACCGTACTGGCCCGCCAGCCATGGAGCACGGCAGTGACTCCTCCCGTGAAGTACACTCTCCCGACTTTGGCCGATTTGAGCCCGAGATAGCGCATGAAAGCCCGGATTCGGTCTTCGGTGACTAACGGGCGCATTCGAGAGCCCGTTCAAAACTGATTAAGCGCCGCAAGAGGGCGTTGTAACGAGAATGCGCGTCGTTCCCATGCTCTTTAGCCAAGAGTTCGTACATGCGATGTTCCGGTTGTTCAAGTCCGACGTTGGGGACCCGTACGCCCGATTGTCGAAGCCTCGGCGCCCCGATCAGGACGAGGAGTGAAAGGATCGACTCTTTTCCCGCGCGGAGATCCTTTAGACCTTCATCCACAAGATCGGCACCTGGCAGGTCCTGAAACGACACGCGTGTATTGTACAGAATTGATGCCCACAATCCCACCGTTCCGAGACCATTCTAGGCTTCTTCGAATTTGAGAAGGCCCATTTTGGCCAGACGCACCAGAGCGCGGAGACTCGTGATTCGGGGGAAGGGACTGGCGGTGAAGAAATCACGGAGATTGCTCAGCCCGTCGACCTGTAAGAGAAGGAAAGTCAGTTCCGGCGTCAGATCGTGTTTCGTGAGATCTGCTTTCGGATCCCGTACGGGAACTCGGTCAAGATCCTTGATCTTGTCGAAGAAATATTGAATCGCTTCGCTTGGGGGCAAATGGCGGTCGAGTTGGGAAGTGAGGACGTCGGTCTCGGGCGCCGTGCCCTCTTTCCGATTTCGCTTTTCGAGAATCTGGTTCATAAGACGGATGTGGCGCATTTCTCGAGGGACGCCGTAATGCTTTTCCAGAAAGAAGCGAATCTCGACTTCCGTGGCGATTTTCGCGATTACTTTCATTCCGACGTTCTGCTCGATGCGACGGACGACATGTTCATCGCTCGGGTCCATCATGGCTAGAGCGAGCTGGTTTTTATCTTTATGGAGAGGAAGGATGCAGAGACGGTGAGCCGCTTTCGCCGGGATCAGGGCGAGCGCTTCCTTGGATATCTTTTCCAACTCTTCGGGTTTCACCCGCGGGACGCCGTATTGCTGGGAGAGGAGCGACGCCATCATCTCCCCGTCCACGACTCCCATTTCGATGAGATTCGTTCCCAGGCGGTCGCCGAAGATCTTTTGCGCCTGAACCGCCTGGTCGATTTCGAGCCGGCTGACGAGCCCCGATTCTACGAGCAGATCGCCGATTCGTTTTAGTTTAGGCATGGGCGACGATCTCGGAGATGATTTCAGCCGCTCGATCGATCCCGGCGCGATCGACGTCCAGGTGCGTGATGGCCCGAACCTCTCCCGGCCTTGCGGCGATGACCCAAACCCCGCGGGGTTTCAGTTCTTGTTCCAGCCACTTGGGAGGTTTCCCTTCCACGCCGAAAAAAAGGATATTGGTTTCGACGTCTTCGGGCCGGATTCGGATTCGTTTGATTCGCGAAAGGCGGTTCGCCAGATGTTTCGCGTTTTCATGATCTTCCCGAATCCGCTCGTAATGATGTTCGAGAGCGTAGATTCCCGCGGCCGCCAGAATCCCCGATTGTCGCATCGCTCCCCCGAACATTTTTCGGAATCGGCGGGCGCGGTCGATGAATGTTTTGGAGCCCGTCAAAACCGATCCGACCGGCGCTCCGAGCCCTTTGGAAAGGCACACGCTGACGCTGTCGAACGATTCGGCGTAATCCGCCGGTTGTTTTCCCGACGCGATACAGGCATTCCACAAGCGCGCTCCGTCCATGTGCATTTTGAGTTCATGACGGTCGGCCA
Organism: Bdellovibrionota bacterium; assembly: GCA_035292885.1. Taxonomy (NCBI): domain Bacteria; kingdom Pseudomonadati; phylum Bdellovibrionota; species Bdellovibrionota bacterium. The sequence continues at coordinate 23,839 of DATDPG010000083.1, forward strand.
AAGTCCGAATCGATCGAATAATCTCGAGCGGATACACACTTCCGCCGCCCTGGTTGTGCGTGTTCTCCAGCACGATCAATTTCGTCGGCGGGAAATGGGGAGCGCGAACTCGAATCACCGGTTCGATTTGCTCGGGCGTAATGACCCCTCTCTCGCCCGGAACCAGGCGGGCCTGGACTCCACAAATACCGCCGAGCGCCCCGCTCTCGAACAAGAACGGGTGAGCGCTGGCCTCCATAATGATCTCGTCGCCCGGTTCCGTGTGGGTTCGAATGGCGACCTGATTGGCCATCGTCCCGGAAGGGACGAAGAGGCCCGCTTC
>DATDPG010000084.1 GCA_035292885.1 Bdellovibrionota bacterium
GCCTTGGCGTAGTGGGCCAATTCGCCGGGTCCGTGCTGATGGAACTGAAGGTTTTCGGACTTGATTCCGAGCTTTGCGTACCAAGACATCCTTTCCTTCTTCCAAAACTCCAGCGTTGGCTCGTCCTGGTCCGGGCGGATGAAAAATTGCATTTCCATCTGCTCGAATTCGCGCGTGCGGAACGTAAAATTTCCGGGCGTGATTTCGTTTCGAAAAGCTTTGCCGATCTGAGCGATCCCGAAGGGAACCTTCTGCCGCGAGGAGGTCAGAACGTTTTGGTAATTCACGTAGATCCCCTGCGCGGTTTCGGGACGGAGATAGACGACGTTCGCTTCGGATTCGACCGGCCCCATGAACGTCTTGAACATCAGGTTAAATTGGCGGGCCTCGGTCAACTGGCCGCCGCAGGAAGGGCATTTCTTCCCTTCGACCTGGTCGGCGCGGAATCGGTTTTTGCACTCTTTGCAGTCGACGAGCGGATCGGTGAACCCGGCGACATGCCCCGAGGCTTCCCAAACACGCGGGTGCATGAGGATCGACGCATCGAGCCCTTCGATATTGTCGTGCAGTTGCGTCATGGATTTCCACCAGAATTCCTTCACACGGCGTTTGAGTTCAACTCCGACAGGGCCGTAATCGTAGCAACTGTTGATCCCGCCGTAGATCTCGCTCGACGGGAAAATGAAGCCGCGCCGCTTGCAGAGCGAGACCAGCTTTTCCATGGTGTCGTTCGTTCGGCTCACAGTGCGCTCCTAGCAGAGGGGGCGGTTGCTGGGAAAGGAAATCCGCGGTCCCAACGCCCCGGAATTGAGGCATCCCTGTCTGATTTGAACATGTCGAAGCTATATAACACCCGGAAACTATTAACGAAATAAAACTTTCCGTGCGGCACAACGCTTGCTTAATTATTCATCGCGTCATTCATGATTGACGGGATTAACGCGTCGTGTTAATAGGCCCACAGAAGAGGTTAAGTGTATGAGACGATTTTTTGCAGTATTCCTCGGGGTTTTGATAGTCGCCGCGATCGGATGCGGCGGCGTCAAGAAACAGACGAAAGCCGAGACCACAACACCCGCGCCCGGACCCGGACCAGAGCCTAAACCCGCTCCTCCTAGGCCGGATGTCGTTCCTGAAGTGATCGGGAGGAGCCCCGTTTCACACGCAAAGTTCGAATTTCAGAAAGACAAAGAAACCGGGGTTTTCTATCTTTCCGTGTCCGCAGATCCCACAACGACGGCGCCATCGGCCGTTGTGAGGAGTTCCTATTTCCGAGTTTTCAAACCGACGGAAAAGGTTGTCGCCGATTTATCGAACAAAGAAATAGCCGTTATCAACGCTGTGGCTGCGAACGGTCTCGTCAAATTAGAAAAGGGCGTAGAAGTCACCAGTATCACGGGATCGAACGGAAAGGGAATTCTCAAAGCGATTCTTTCGGACTCAGACAATCAGCAGATGGGGATTGCGCTCTCAGCGAAAGACGAAAAAGAAGCGACGCTTTCAGATGCAAAGCAGGACCCCTCACCGGCGAAATTGAACATTAATTCTCCCAAAATTACGTTGACGGTTTCTCAGACGGCCGGCGAAACGGACGTAAAGGCGGACTACCTTCCACGCGAAGATCCCAAGTTCCCGTCTCCGGGATTGCTCACAAAGAAGCAGGTTGCTCAGGGCGAGCAGCCCGCTGCGGACGATTTGAAAGGGATTAAGATTGTCTTTGATAAGTCGAAGCCAGGCGTAGTTCCCGGTGTATTTTTCTGGACCGCGGCTACGCAAAAACAGGTCTGTTTTCTGGTCGTGACGGTTAACGACAAAGAGACGGAAATTCACGCGATCGATCAGGAAAAAGGCGTGATCGATACCTCCAAAGAAGGGGTCATGGACGGTGGCATCTCGACGATTACGGAAACCGTATACAAGAATCCGGAAGTCGCCTGCCGAATTCTAGGTAAGGACACGGGTGGCGATTACACGCTTTACCTGATCTCGGAAATTCGAACGAAAGTCGACGGCACGGTCGTCGTGACCTCGAGCCAAAAGAAAGCGTAAATCCCGTTATGGTTCCACGCGAACCGGTGAATAGGAGCGCAAGCGGGGATAAGCGTTTGAAACGAATTTTCGTACTATTCCTAGGACTCATGATGGTCGCCGCGATCGGATGCGGAGGCGCCAAAAAGCAAACGAAGACCGAAAACCCGCCTGCGCCGGGACCCAAGGCTGAACCTCCTCGTCAAGATGTGGTGCCCGTCGTAATCGGAAAAAGCTCCGTATCGCAGGCAGAATTCGCGTTTCAGAAGGACAAGGAATCCGTCGTTTTGTTTATTACCGTGTCTATGGATCCGACGTCGACGCCGCCTTCTGTGAGCTTCAGCCCGAAATCCTTCCTTCGGGTGTTCAAGCCGGCCGAAGATTCAAAAAAGATCGTTGGTTTAATTTCTTCGCCCCTCTACCTTACCGAATTGCCCAATCCACTCTCGATGGAAGAAGTTGTCGATCACGGTGGAACGGGAAAGCTCGAGATGATTCTTTCGGACGGCCAGCGTCAAATAGCGCTCAGTATGAAAAAAGCGCCAGTTCAGGACGCGATGTTTACTTTTGATAAACAGGAGCCGACACTCGGCCTGCTGGATGCGTTTTCTGAGGAATACCAACTCAAGTTTCCAGACGTCGCGGAGGAAACGGACATCCGAAATGACTTCCTCCCGAACGAACCGATCAAATTCCCTCATCCGGCCTGGTTGAGTCACGATCCGCTGCCTTTCCGCCCGGATGTCTATACGGACCTAAGTATTACATTGGACAAGAAAACGCCGGGGATTGTGCAGGACATTATGCAGTATCGAGGTTCTTCTCACGAGCATGGTTGTTACTTAATCCTCAAGGCACCTAAGGGGGGTGAAATTGACGTTCACGGCCTCCAAGAGATCGAATTTCACGGCTTCAATCAGGCCGGGAAAATAGACACATCGTCTCAGGAACTAAAGGAGGATCTGCCAAAGCTTCCGGACGGTGAGTACAAGGGAGTTTCCGTCGGCTGCCGAAATGTGGTTAAGGCAGAAGAGACCGCAGGCGGCCATCGCTTTTATGCCATCTTGGAGATTCGAGTTAAAACCGGTACCACCGTCGAAGTAAAAGGTGGCGAAGCAAAGTAAGCCGACGAAGGGACGAAGTGACCCAAACGATCTACGGTTCTACCCGAACCGAATAGCCGAGCTCCGCGCCCTGCTGCCAGAAATTGCTTAGGGCGTTCGCGTCGATGCTGAATCGGCCGGCCGCTTGTCCATTCGTCCTATTTACATAAGGTGACACGAAAACATAATTGTGGCACCTTATGTAAATGTCGAAGACAAAACAAAGTTCTCATCACGCAGTACCCTTCTCGGCTGAGGAGGTCGCTAAAATGGGGATTTCCCGCTACGCCCTACAGAAGAAGACTGAATCGGGCGAATGGGAGCGGATCGCGCGCGGGTGGTACCGAGCTCCCGTTGGAGACTACTCCGACGACCATATCTTCCAATCGGTCGCCATGAGAGTCGGCGCTCCATGTGCGATTTGTCTCATTTCTGCTCTCGCCTACTATGACCTCACGGATATCATTCCGAGAAAAACTTGGGTTATGGTTCCGGCTGACCGAAGGACGAAATACAAGGACATCCGTCTCCTTCGAACACGAAATCCGGAATGGAAAATTGAAATTGAGAAAATTGGACCTTTTCACATAACCTCCGTGGAACGAACTCTCGTGGATGCCCTAATCCACCGTGCGATCATCGGGGGTCAGATTGGAATTGAAGCCCTTCGCCGTGCAATACGAGATAAGAAAACAACTCTGGGAAAAGTGATGGATACGGCGGTTAAGCTCGGCGTGGATCATCGTATAAAATCGTATATTGAAGCTCTCGCATGACCCGAGCAGCGACATCCAGACAAATTGCAAAGGCACTAAAGACGATTGCTGATTCTTCATCTGGCCTGAGTTTGAACGAGCTTCGGATCGTTTTAGCGCTGGAAAGAGCCGCTGCTCGTCTGACCAATCATAAGAAACTTAACGAACACCTCATCTTCAAAGGTGGCTTCGTGCTCTTGAAAACAACCGACACCTCGCGCTTTACACGCGATCTCGATGCACTTGCCGAAGGGTTCAACAAAGCCGATGTCTCCAAACTCCTTCCCGAAGCGCTCGCAGTGGACCTCGACGATGGTCTCTGGTACGGGGCCTTCGAGCACGAAGATTTAGTGGACCAAGGTGAATACGGCGGAATTCGATCCTCATGCGCTTTCCAAATCGGCGATCCACCCCTGAACCCGAACAAGATCAGGAAACTATCGCGAATCCACATCGATGTCGGATTTGGAGACAAGATTACGGGAGTTAAACGAGTAACGATGCATTCTATCCTCCCCCAATGCATCCCTATTTCGTGGCGCGTATATCCGATCGAATATGTATTCTCTGAAAAACTACAGACGTTTTTTGACCGAGGCTCCGCGAATTCAAGAGCCAAGGATCTTTATGACCTGGTGCTCTTGTTTCCTAAATGTGAAAGCACAAGTCGTCTTTGGAAGGCGATTGAAACAACCTTTGCAAAGAGAAAAACAGAATTACCCATTTCGCTGGACGAACGTGCCAATGAAGTTAACACGGCGATTCTCGAATCAGCTTGGAAAAGCGTACAGACTCAACCAGAGATGCAGTTCAAAGTTATTTGGAGGCAATTCGGGAGAGTTCTGGAGGATTTGGAAAAGGTTCGACCTAAATGACAAAGCATTAAGTACCCTAAGGTTCCACCCGAACCGAGTAGCCAAGCTTCGCGCCCTGCTGCAAGAAATTGCTTAAAGCGTTCGCGTCGATGTTGAATTTGCTGGCCGCCTTTAAAGAAATCGACACCGTCAGTTGTCCCGGCTGAACGCCGATCGGCATCTGCGGAATCTTCCCATCCTTTAAAATCGCCGCCGCTGTCTTCCAGGCCTGCTCTCCAAGCTTAAACGGGTCGACGGATACGGACAAAAGCGCCCCTTTGGTCGCATGGGAAGCGTCCAACGAAATGACCGGTACGCCGTGCCGCTCCGCGAACGTATAGATCTCGGAAAGGGCCGGTTCGACCGACGTCGTGGAGTCGTGCAGCCAATAAAACATGTCGATCTTCCCTTCGAACGAACTGATGAAAGCCTGCACTTCCTGCGGCGAATCCACTTTGAGAGACGCGAGGCGCAGACCGAGCTTGCCGGTCTCCTCCACCAAGTCGTCGTGCGAGCTCTGGGAGATTTTCGGGTTATAGATCGTTCCCACCGTTTTTTTGGTCGGGAAGATGGCCGTCATGAGTGTAAGGCCGGCTCCGATGGGGAGGTCGCTTTCGACCAACACGACGTTGGCCCGCTTGGCTGCGTCACCGGCATGGAAATCGCTGACGATGATGGGCGTGGCCCGAAGGCGTTCCGCCAGATCCTTGACCGCCACTTCGCCGATCGAAAAGACGATGTCGGGGGCCAATTTTTGAATTTGCTGAAAAATCGCTTTCGATTTCTTGGCGTCGTATTGGAATGCGGACAGGTGCTCCGTGGCCGACGACGAAAACCCGCAAAAATATCTCTTCCCGAACGGCGATTCGTTTCCTTGCAAGACCACCACCGTCGCTGCCTGAACGGAACTCACGAAAAACAAAAGCGTTAGCAACGTCGCCCGAATCATTCCCAGATTATCTTACATTAAACGCGAAATTGCCCGTCGATTCTTCAACTAAACTACGCATATACGTTCAAGGGGCAACGGCGGGTGGCGCGGCAGGGGCACCCAGATCACGCGCAGGAACGAGCATGATCTTGGGGGATACTGCCGCGACCGGAGCCTGCCGCCGCTTCTTAAAGGATGAGTGTGTAAAGTTTACGACGCGTCCTTGCAGCACCGGAAGCCGACGTCGGGCTCCGCCGTTGTCTCCCGCAGCTCACGGATCGACGTGCAACGGCTGGCCCAACCGGGTCGCTTGCTCGAACCTCCTCGCGAGACACGGCTGTCGTTGTTGAAACGGCCGCGGCTGGCCGTCCATTCGTCGACGTTGCCGCTTAGGTCAAAAACCTGCTCAGCGGACATGCAGGCCGAGAACTTTCCGGAAGGCGCGGCCTTACCCTCTTCGTCCGTCGTCAGTTCCGTGCTGGTTTCGGTGTTACATTTGTTCGGGTCCCAGAGGTTTCCATACGGATATTTGTGATTCAGTCTCTTGGACGTGTTCGGGCCTTTGCAGGAGCGCTCCCATTCTTCCTGCGTGCAAAGCCTCTTCCCTTCCTTCGTGCAGAGCGCTTGAGCCTCGGCCCACTTCACGGTTGTTTTGGGTGGAGCGGATTTCCGATTTGGGAACTCATATTTGTCGACACAAAACCGTTGGATCGGGATTGCGCTTGCCTCCGGCTCGACCAGATGATTTCGATCCTGATCGGTCGCATCGGAGCCGAATAAGAATGTTCCGGCCGATATCAACACCATATCCTCAGGACAGGGCGGCTTGGGTGCGGCCACCCTGTCGAGTCCCTTTTCGACTTTGGCGAGCTTCTGTTCGGCCACCGCAGCCTCTTTTTTGGCCTCCACCACTTCGTCCTCGAGTTGCTGTAGTCGCGTATCCACTTCTCTTTGCTTTCGTTTGTCTAGGGCGACATCGGTCTTTTGAAACGATGTGGGAGTGGAAGCCGAAAGCGTGGGTGGCGGCGGCGTGGAGGATGATTCCGCCGTTGCCGTGGTCGTTGGAATGGCTTCTTCGACGCGAGTGACTTCCTTCACTCGCTGTTCCTTCCGGTCCAGATAGAAAGCGTAGGCGGCGGCGGCCAAGATCGGCATGACGACGGCGAACGTAATCGTGCGCATCGACGAAAATCCGGTGGATCGGGCCGGTTGTGTCACTTCGCTGCGCGGAACCGCCGTCGACCAACCCCGGTCCATTTCGAGACCTTTGATTCGGTCGTCACGAACCGCCGTTCCCGGTTCGCCGGGGAGTTCGCCGCCCGAAAGCATCGCTTCCACTCGTCGCCCGACCCCCGAATCGCTCTTTTCCGGAGGAAAGAGATCTTGAATCATTTGGCCGAGCTCGACGGCCAGTTGCTCGGAACTTTTGCCGTTTAAGAATTCGGAAAGCTGCTCGATGACTTCACCGCACGTCTGAGGACGGTCCGAGGGATCCTTCGACAGCATCTGCATGACGAGGGACTCCAACTGGGCCGGGAGGGAAGGGACCAGAGTTCCAAGCCTCGGGACGCGCGCTTCCCGCACCTGTCGGTATCGTTTGACGGTGTCTTCCAAGGCGTAAAGCTTAATGCCGGCCAACAATTCGAATGCGATGATACCGAGGGAAAAAATATCGGACCGATGGTTGAGCGGCTGCCCCGCCGCCTGTTCCGGGGACATGTAACTGAACTTCCCCTGGATCTTTCCCGGCTGCGTGCGCGAGAGTTTGATGGCGGACTTGGCGATGCCGAAGTCGGTGATTTTGACCTCACCTGAGCGGGAAACCAGAATATTTTGGGGGCTCACGTCGCGATGAACCAGATTGAGCACCTCGTTGCCGTCGATTCGAACCTGATGGGCGTAATCCAACGCGCGGGCGATTTGCATCACGATGTATACGGCGAGTTCGCGGGGGAGGCGCCCTTTGTCTTTCAATGTTCGTTGAAGAAGATTCTTTAGATTCGGTCCGTCGATGAACTCCATCGCCATGTAGTAGGAATCGTCGATCTCACCGAAATCGAAGACCTGAATAATGTTCGCGTGATGAAGGTTCGATGAGATCCGCGCCTCGTCGACGAACATCTGGACGAATTCTTCGTCCTCGTTGAACTCGGGAAGGATCCGTTTGACGGCGACGGTTTTTTCAAATCCCTTGATGCCGACCAGTTTCCCTTTGAAAACCTCGGCCATTCCGCCCACGGCAATCCGGCGCGTGAGAAGGTATTTTCCAAACTTTACCGGGTATCGGTACGGCATGTGGGGGGTGGTCTGTCCTTTATGCTATGCAGCAAAAACGGCCAAAACTCCACGTAATCATAAGAACTTACGAATAGCTTTTCAAGCGCCTCAAGCGCTCTACAATGCAGGGGCACGCACATGAAAAAACGGATTGATTTGAGGAGGTTGGGCGTGGTCATCCTGGCGGCGGGCAAGGCCACGCGGATGGAGTCTCGCCAAAATAAGATGCTTCATCTGGTCGCGGGGAGGCCGATGCTGGAGTACGTCTTGGACTCTGCGCGGCGCCTTCAGCCGTCTAAAGTTGCCGTGGTCATCGGCCATCAGGGAGAAAAAGTTCGCAGGGCGTTTTCGCGATGGTCCAAAATTCATTGGGTGCGTCAGGCGGAAATGCGGGGAACGGGCGATGCCGTTCGAAGTGCGGCGGGCGTATTCCGAAGTTTCGACGGACAAATCCTGGTGCTCTATGGGGATATTCCGGGCATTCGGGAAGAGACGCTCCGCCGGTTGATTATGGTCCACGGAGCCTCCAAGAATGCCGTTACGCTCTTGACTTCCGAGATGGATGACCCGACCGGATACGGTCGGATTATTTTGGATGCGGACGGTTCCGTCGCCCGAATTGTCGAGGAAAAGGATGCGACGGATGAAGAACGGGAAATTTATGAGGTCAACACGGGTATCGGAATTTACGACGCTAGATTTTTGTTCGGCTCGGTCAAGCTTCTCCGACCGACCAACAAACAGAAGGAATATTATCTGACCGATCTCGTGGACATGGCGAAGAAGCAGGGAAAGGGCGTGGGGAGGTTCCGAATCCGGGACAACTTTCAGGTCATAGGAATCAACGACCGTGAAAGTCTAGCCGAGGTTTCTCACATCTTTTACGAGAATAAGGCGCTCGATCTCCTCAAGAGTGGTGTCACGCTTGAGGATCCGGCGTCCACGATCATCGAACAGGAGGTTGAAATCGGGCCGGATACGGTGGTAGGAGGGCAGACCCGCTTTCGAGGGCATACGCGGGTTGGATCTTCGGCGGAGATCGGGGCCGGCGGAGAATTGGTCGAATGCGACATCGATGAGGGGGTGCGAATCGGACGAAACGTTCGCCTTCTTCGCGTGAAAATCGGGACCGGGAGTGTCATCGGATCGAACACGACGGTCGGGACGGAGGACTGAGAAAATGTGCGGAATCATGGGATACGTCGGCAATCGGCAGGCGGCCGGCATTCTCATCGACGGCTTACGGCGTCTCGAATATCGAGGGTACGACTCGACGGGGATCGCCGTTTTGCACGACGGAGCGATTGCTTTGGAACGGTCGAAAGGCAAGCTCGCCGAGCTCGAAAGGAAGGTCGCCGGGCAAGATCTCCGGGGGACCATCGGCATCGGCCATACGCGCTGGGCGACGCACGGAAAGCCTTCGGACGAAAACGCCCACCCCCACGGTTCGGAACATGTGGTCGTGGTACACAACGGGATTATTGAGAACTACATGGAGCTCCGCGGAAAATTGATTGAAGCGGGCTTCACCTTTCGATCCGAGACCGACACCGAGACAATTCCCCTTTTGATTGAATACCATCTTCGAAACCGACTCTCGTTTGAAGAGGCGGTGCTGACCACTCTGTCCGAGATTGAAGGCACGTTCGCCCTGGTGATGATCAGCAGTGCGGAACCGGGGAAAATCATCGCGGCCAAAAACGCGAGTCCGTTGATCGTCGGAATTGGAAAAAACGAAAATTTTGTCGCCTCCGATATTCCGGCCTTGTTGAGTCACACACGGGACGTCGCGATTTTGGAAGACGGCGACGTGGCCGTGATTACCCAGAACAGTTTCAAGATCATGGATTTCTCCGGAAAAACGGTCCCCAGGAAACCGACGCATATCACCTGGTCGAGGGTCATGGCCGAGAAGGAAGGCTTCAAGCATTTCATGCTGAAAGAGATTCACGAGCAGCCGCGCGCCATCATCGACACGTTGCGTGGGCGGTTGACGGAGGGGAACGGCCATATCGTCTTGGACGAAACCGAATTCACGGACGCCGATGTCGCAAACGTGGAGCGGATCGTATTGGTCGCATGCGGCACGTCCTACCATGCGGCGTTGGTGGCCAAATTCTGGATCGAGGGACTGGCGCGGATTCCGGTGGAAGTCGATCTGGCATCGGAGTTCCGTTACCGCCGCCCCTGCGTTCATGACCGCGTTCTTTTCGTTTCCATTTCACAGTCGGGCGAAACGGCGGATACGCTGGCCGCGATCGATGAAGCCAAAAAACTGGGCGCGAAGATTTTCTCCGTTTGCAACGTCGTCGGCAGCTCGATCCCCCGGAAATCCGATCACGTTTTTTACACGCACGCCGGCCCCGAGATCGGCGTGGCTTCGACGAAAGCGTTTACGACGCAGTTGGTGGCGCTGGCCATTCTCGCTCTTTATCTGGCGAAACGTCGAAACACGCTCGACCGGAAGGAGATTCGGGACCATGTCCACACATTGTTGGGCCTGCCTTTGGTGATTGAGCAGACGCTTAAATCGAGCGAAGACGCGCTTCGGGTGACGGATCGTTTCTTTGAGGCGGAACATTTTCTATATCTCGGCCGGGGATCGAGTTATCCGATCGCCCTGGAAGGGGCGCTCAAACTCAAAGAGATTTCCTACATTCACGCGGAAGGATATGCCGGGGGCGAGATGAAGCATGGGCCGATCGCATTGATCGACGAACATATGCCTGTGGTCGTTCTGGCCAGCGGCGGTCCCACGCTCTCCAAGATGGTCAGCAATCTCGAAGAAGTGCGCGCTCGGGGGGGCAACATCATCGCCGTGATGACCGAAGGGGACGAACGGATCCAAAAGCTTTCGACCGCGACCATCTCGATTCCGAAGGTGGGCGACTTCATCCGTCCGATCGTTGAAGTCGTTCCGCTTCAATTCCTGGCGTACCAGATCGCCGATAAGCGCGGCACCGACGTCGATCAGCCGCGCAACCTCGCAAAATCCGTGACCGTCGAGTAAGTGTCTCTGGAAAAAAGCTTAGTGCACTCGGTTACGCTGCGAGTTGTAAGAGAATCTCATTAATCAGCGACTGATATCCGAGGCCATGTCGTTTCGCTTCGCGCCTCACCCATGCCAGGACTTTTGGATGCAGCCGAATGGATACTGCTCGATACTTCTCCGATTTGCCTTTAGGAGGGCGGCCGCGGTTTTTTCGTTTAATTCCAAGCTTCTCCTCTATCGCTTTCCGAGCGGCACGAACTTCAGCCGAGCTTACTCGCCTAGCTCTTTCAAACGGGAATTCTTCGGTATGTTTCATTTCGAGGAAGCCTTGTTCGAATCCCACTCGAACTTCATTATCAGTATATACCGAAACTAGGGGTGAGTTTCAAGTCAAATTCAGGCCCTAAAATTCCGAGCCGACGCCGATGTAAATGCGGACGGGTGAATCTCCGTCTTCGAAGCCGTACTTGGCGGAATCCTGGAAACCGTAAGCCACGCGCACGACGCTGTTCCATCGGTTGAAGTCGTTAAACAAGAACGTCTTGATCCGGAATTCGGCACCGATATCTTCCAAAAAGACCTCGCCTTGCCCCAGTGCCGAGTCACGCGTCGTATTCTGCCGAAAATTCTTGATTTCTCCGAACGTCCAGGCGTTTCCGATCTCGCCGAAGAGGCTTCCGAAGACGCTGTCCCAGTAGATCCATCCCCATTTCTTGTCGATGGCCCGGGCGATCGGAAAGGTGTATCCGGCGGATAGGACCATCATCGTTTCGCCCGATATGCTGAAATCGTTGTATCCGTAAAAGAGCGTGTTGCTGCTGATTTCCCCAAAGGCGCGGAAGTTGAGGCGGCCTCCCAGGAAGAATTCGTCGTTGATGTTCACGTCGCGCGACTTCATTCCTCCCGTGAAATTGACCCAGAACGTGTGACGGTTCCACCAGGATTTTTCCCACGGCATGGCGTAGTAGCGGCCCAGCGAAAACGTTCCCTCGTGATAGAAATAGTCGTCGTTCGGCGCGGGAATCGTCGCGTCCGGAACGAAAAGACCGGTGTGGACCAGCGAATACGAAAGCGAAGCGTACGTCGCGTCCCGCGGATTGATGTCGAAATCTCGGCCGGGCTGGGAGGGGGTTTTGCTATAGGACCACTTCATCGTCATTCCATCATTGGTGAGGAGGCGAAAGTCCGTGAGTACTTCGTTGTTGACGAGAATCGGAAATCCGATTCGGCGATCGACCCAACGCCGGTCGTACGCGATCGAAAACCAGTGCGTGCCGCGGAGGCCGTGAGCGAAGAAGAAGTCCTTGGAAACTCCGCTGTCGATGAACTGAATGTTGTCCCGGACGACCGATTCCGGCGCGTTACTCGCTCCGGTGCCGCCGAACAGGGCGAGGGCGTCGTTTCGGATGTACGCCGTATAGCTCGCCGAAATATGCGGATAAAACATGTCGTTTTCATATTGGACTTGGTAGTCCTGCTCTTCGCCGAAAAGCGCCAAGGCCGTCAGGCTGTGTTTTTCAAGGAAATCGGCGGCCTGAAGAGCCAACCCCAATTTCAGCTGCTCATGTTCCCAAAGAAGCGAGGGAAAGACGCGGACGGGTCGCGGCCATCCCAAATATCGGGAACTCTGGTCCAGCGGAGGGAAGGTTTGATCGGGTGTCAATTGCTGCCGGATCTTGGATTCCACGCCTTCGGCCGGGGCCGGGATTTCGGCGGCAGGAGCGGAACCCATACCGATTCGATACGCTTTGAACCCGAACGAACTGAAACGCGAGTAGAGCAGCTCGGATCCGTCGGGCGGTGCAAACGGCATGAACGCTCCGGTTTCGACGTTCGTCACTGCCGTCGGCGACGTCGAAGGATTTGCGTTCATGGGGATGCGATAGAGCTGAAAGATGCCGGACCGGTCGGATGAAAAAACAATTTCTTTTCCATCCGCGGAAAAAACGGGTTGCCGATCGTCGGCGGCGTCGAGCGTAAGAGGCTTAGGAGTCCCTCCCGCCGCCGGGACGATCCAGATGTCGGATTGATCGTGATGGAAAAGCGTAAAAGCGATGCTCGATCCATCCGGGGACCAAGCCGGTTCGGTCGCTTCGGCATCGCCGCCGATCGTGACCAAATCTCGAACATTCTTCCCATCCGGATCGATGAGGCGCAAGTTCCGGTGTCCGTCCCCGTTGTCGGAGAAAGCCAGGCTCTTGCCGTCGGGCGACCAGGCGACATGCGTGGCCCGGAGCTTCGAGGTGAGGCGGTCCGGCTCGATATGCAGGGACTGCCTCTGCCATCGGTAATGCCGCGTGATCTTCTTTCGTTCTCCTTCGGTCGCCGCTTTTCGAAATGAGGCCAGATATTCGGCGCGAAGATTCGAAAGGGGCCCCAATTCGGCCAGGAAGAGGTCATAGTACGGATACCCGTTATGGATGTTGGGTAATCGCTTGGAGAGGATGAGCTGTCGCGAGTCGGGGGACCAGCTGTAATACGCCGCGCCCAACTTCAGCGTCAGGCCGATCGGTTTGCTCTTTTCCTTCTTCTCCTGTTCCTCGTTTCGCGGGGTTTCGAGAATGAACGGGCTGTCCAAATACCGCAGGCTGAGCGTCCCCCGGTCCACGACGCTGAACCAATGGCCGTCCGGCGAGAAACGGGGATAGAACGTGAAAACGCCGTCGGCGTAAGGGCGGTCGCGGTCGTCGAGTTTTCTGAGCGTGGTTTCGCTGACCCGTTCGATCTTCTTCCCCTCCTTGGGTGCCTTTCGGATTTCAGCGACTTGAGTTTCATACTTTTCCTTCAGATGCTTTTGCCACTCGGCATAGAGTTCGGGAAAACTCTTGCCGATCGCTTTGGAAAAATTCTTGTCAAAATCGAGATTCCAGTCGCTCTCGGCGGATTTCGTAACTTTCACGTTGGCGTCTTGGCCATAGGTTTCCTTCATCCATTGAAGGAAATTGAATCCCTGGTTGTAGACCATCTCGCCGCCGAAGTGTTCGCGGACGGTGATGTTGTGCAACTCGTCGAACGTCAGAAGATTGTTCTCCAGCGTGGCGGATCGAAGGAGGGTGTCTTGCATCGAATCCCAGAGATCGTATCCGGCCGCCGATGTGTCGAGCTGAGCGGTACCCTCCGCCCACCATCGGGAGCCCGGTTGGGTCAATACGTAAGCGGTGCCGCCGGCGTCGGTGTTGGCGCGGCTGGCGGAATTGTGGATGCCTCCGAAGCGGAGTCCTTCGATCCGGTAACCTCCTCCGGTCGAAGCTTGAAGCGACACGACATGGCTGAATTCGTGCGTGAGGACGCCGCGTATCCAGTCGTGGCGGCCGCGAAGAGAAAGAGTGGAGGGGGACGCCCAGATTGTAAGCCAGCCGAGATTAAAGACGGCAAATCCGTTCGACGTGTCCTCGTCGTCACGGACCACGATATGTGTGCGGTGTTTCGGCTCGTAGTCATAGATCCCTGTGACGATCGGATAAACTTCCTCCGCCACGACGGCGACCTTTCGCGCACTCCATTCGACTTGGGGGTAATAATGAATAATGAAGTGTTTGGTTTCGACCGTTCTCCATTCGATTTCCGGATAATTATAGGCTTGTGCCGGAGACGGCATCGCGACCGTCCCTACGACAAGCCAGGCGAGGATCCCTTTAGAAAGCATGGCGGACCTCGCACTGATACGCATTGCCCACCAACGACTCGACGAGGGGAATGTTGGGATAGCTTTCTCCCTTCAGTGGAATTTCAGCGGCCACGCGAAGCGCCCATTCTTTTCCGAATTCCCACAGGAGACTCGGTCGGACGGAGACCACGTAACCGGAGCTGAGCGATGTAGAGGCGGGCGTGGCCGCCAGCGATCCATTGATGACGGAAAGAGCGAACCCTCGGAGCTCCGTGGATCGCCGGTAAAAGTAATGCCCTTCGCCGGCCAATGTCAGAGGGGGCAAAAACTTCCAAGCGAGACGCAATCGAAGGTCGACTTCATCGCCCCAGTCGATTTCCAGATTCCCCACCGGGAGGCTATAGATCGTCCCGTCGGGCGCTGTTTGAGAGACCGGGTCCGTGCGCAAATATTCCACCAACGAATCAAAGCGGAAGGTGTAGGAGACCGCCTCTTCGAGAGAGAACGTGCGGGCCAAGTGCTGTTTCGCCAAGAAGATGGGAGTCAGGTCGAGACTTCCGTCACCCAAAGGGAGATCGGGTTCGACACCTCTCGTCGGATCCGAGAATCCGATCGCGGTGCCGCCGGACGGGAATTTCCCGAACACGCCGAACGCCATTTCGGGCACTTCTTCCGGCCCTCCCCAAAAACGGTAATGAACTCCCGCGCGCACGTCTCCCAGGCCGAAGGTGTCGACCCGCAACAGATCGGTCTCCATGCGGTAGGCCAACGGAAAGTTGAGCCAGATCGTTAACTCGTTGGTCAGACCATAGGCCGATTCAATCGTGAACTGAACGTCGTGGAACCGTTCGGTACCCCCGTCGGGGAAAGTGCTCGTGAGCGAACCGCTGGAATCGAAAAACTGGTCCGAGAGACGATAGTGCGTGTCGAAGCCGACATAACCGTCCCCCTTCGGAAACGTAAGCGACGCCTCCGGAGTCGAATCGAGAATGATTCCCGCTTGAGCGGAGAAGGAGGTGAGAGCGGAAACGAGTCCAAAGAGAGGAATCAGCGTCTTAGCCAGAAGGCGCAACGGTTCAAAAATACGGGGGACGATGAAGTCGGTCAACGAACTTGGCGTGGTTGGTTAGATAGAAGTGAACGATAGTCTGGCCAAATCTTGGATTGTGGCCGGATCGCGGTCGGAAAGCCGCACCTCAAATATCGCTTCGCGGGAAAAGCGGGATTTCGCCTCTTCCCGGATTCGGATTTGCCGGCGATGGAGTGCGTGCGCGGCGCCGAGCAGCTTCTCCTCCATTGCGTTTCCAGCTTTAGGCAATTCGTCGGGGAGCATTCGGTTGAGAATCAGCCCCAGCAAAGGTCGACGATGGCGGCGTAGGTCGTCGGCCATTTTCAGCGCCGCCTGCCAAGGCAGCTCGTCGGCGGAGGAGACCAAAAGGAATCCGGTCCGTCCCGACTGGAGGAGTTCATCCACGGTGCGGGTTCTCTCTCGGAAACCATCGAACAGATTTTGGAAATCACGCAAGAAACCGGCGATATCTTCCAACACCGTCCCGCCTGCCAGGCGGTCGAGCATGGAGAGCGCCCAATCCATTCCCTTTCCGATCGCAAATCCGGCGATGCCTTTTCTTTTCGGGGAGAGGAACCACTGAACAACATCGCGATCGAGAAACGACACGATTCTTGATGGAGCCTCAAAAAAATCGGCCAGCGCGGACGCCGGAGGGGTGTCCAGAATCACAAGGTCGAACTCTTGAAGCGCGTGAAGTTCGTAAATCTTTTCGAGCGCCATGTATTCGTGTGTCCCCGCCATCGCTTCTGAAAGCTCGCGGTAGAAAGGGCTGGCCAGAATACGGTCCCGGAGTGTGGCGCTGGGAGCGTAACGGCCGACCATCCCGTCAAAGGTGGCTTTGACGTCCAGCATGCAGGCCGCGAGTGAACCTCCCGTCTTTCGCCGCCAAGGGTCCAGTTTTTTCGGAGGCGTATGCCGAAGCCGATTGCCCAAGGTTCGAAACCCGAGCGCCGCGCCGAGCCTTTGTGCCGGGTCGATCGTGAGAATCGCCACGCGCCTTCCATCCAGCGCTGCATGGAGTCCGACGGCGGCGGCGAGGGTCGTTTTCCCCACTCCACCGACACCGCCGACGACGACCAGTGATTTTTCTCGGAGGAGTTCGGTCGGGGACGATTCTTTAGACATCGTTGCGCCCCTTTTGAAAACCGTCGGCCAGATTCGAAAGCGATGTCGGGTTGTCGATTTCCGGCATCCAGGTCACCGGAAGCTTCAGACGGCGCTTGAGCCGGGCGACTTCGTGAAGCTCCGACAGAACCCGATGTCCGAGAAGACGGTAGAACGGATCCGCGCTCGGTGTCCGAAGATAGGCTCGAAGATCCCTGGCGCGGACGTCCGAACTCGAAAGAAAAGGACGGTTGACGACCAGTTCCTCGGCGGGAAGATCGAGACGTTGAAGCGAGGAAAGGAGCTCCAGCGTTTCACCGACCACAAGCGGCCGGGCGAGCGAAACGATATGGATGTGTGTGATTTTCCTGTTCTGAAGAGTTTTTAAGATCCACTCGGCCCGATCGAAGAGTGGCCCGAATCGGGTCAATTCGCGGACGGTCCGGGGGGTTTGGAACAAAAAGAGACCGTGCCCCGTAGCGGGAGCGTCCACCACGATCCGATCGTAGGGCCCCGGAGAATCCGGACGCTCCATCTCGTGGACGATCTTTCCCAAGAGCATCAAGTCCCGAAGGGCGGGAGCGACTTCGAAAAAATACCGAACGGGGCGATTTTCAAAGAGAAGCCGGTAGATCCGCTCCATCTTCACTTGCCGGAGCAGATAGTCCTTCAGTGAATCTTCTCCCGTGATCTTGGCGGCGAAAAGACGGGGAGCTATGGATCGCGGGGTGTAGGTCAGCGCCTCAAGGCCGACCAGGGGAGCGGCCGAGCTGGCGGCCCCGATTTCAAGGAAGAGAACCTTTTCTCCCCGCCGGGCCCAGTGAAAGGCCGCACCCAGGGAAACGGTGGTTTTTCCCACCCCTCCTTTGCCGATAAAGATGTGAAGTCGTGATTCGGTCAGCGCCGCTCGAGGTCGGTGATCTTGGTTTCGATCGACTCGAGTTTCGACGTGAGGCTCGTAATATTCTGCTCGATCTCGTCGAGCTTGCTCACTTCCCGCAGGGTCGAGGTCACCCGCTCGCCGATGAATTGATCGAGATCGTTCTGATCGCGCGACGGAGTTTCGAGCACTTCTTTCAGAAGGTTTTTGGCTTCCACTTTGCTCAGTTCACCCCGGGCCACGAGCCGGTCGATATAGCGTTCGGCCTCCTCATGGCGGCCTTTCTCCGTGTCGAACCCCAGCAATACGTATCGCTGGATGAAATCAAACAACGAGCCTTGGCCGTGTTGAATAATGTCTTTGAGCATCGTGAGCGGCAGGATGGATTTTGCGTTTTTTTCTTGATCGACAAGGATCTGCGTCAGAATGATCGAGGTGACATCGGCCTTCGTCTTGTTGTCGATGACACAGACGTCTTCTCCCTTCTTGATCAACTTCGCGATCTCGTCGAGCGTGACGTAACAACTGTCCTTCGTGTCGTATAGTTTCCGGTTTTGATATTTCTTAATGATCCGCGCCTGATTTTCCCCGAGCATCGCTTCCTCCATTTTCCTTTAAACTCAGCTAGTTATATCGAGGCTCCGCTCCTGCAGCACGCTAAATAACACGCCGCATCAGCCTCGTCAAATGCCATTCTTGGCGGGTTGCGCAATTGTGTCAAGAACTCTCTTCTTTTGACGCGGCCGCATTATTCGCTTTGGAATCTTGCTGGAGGAGGTGGCGAATAACTTCGTTCCGCGCTTGCATGTCGTACGCAAGCCACGAAAGCGCTGCAAAGAGGACGACCACTCCCGCGAATCCCGTGAAAAGCAAAAGGTGGTTGTAGATGTAAACGAAATTCCGAAACGTTGGATTGGGCGAAACGAGTGATTCACGATACATCCTTCCGACAAACCCCCAGTACACGACGATGCCCCGGTGAAAAAAAAGGGCATAGAGCGCGGCAAAGAAGAGGCCGAAGAAACCAAATACTCCCCATACCATTCTGCGGTGGCGGGAGTAGTTGGGATTCTGGACGTCCGCTAGGACGATTTCTTGGTATTTGGTCAGTTCGTTCATTCGGCGATTCGGGCCACAAGATCGATCTCGACTTTCGCTCCCTTAGGGAGCGCGGCGACGGCTACGGTGGATCGGGCCGGCTTCGTGTCACCCAGGTATTCCGAATAAACTTCGTTGAGGAGGGGAAAATCGTCCA
Source organism: Bdellovibrionota bacterium (assembly GCA_035292885.1). NCBI lineage: Bacteria > Pseudomonadati > Bdellovibrionota > Bdellovibrionota bacterium. The sequence continues at coordinate 18,859 of DATDPG010000084.1, forward strand.
TGGACACGAGATACACCGTGGCCTTGACGACGCTTCGGAAGTCCGTGCCGGCCGCCGAGAGAACAGCCTTCAAGTTTTCAAACACGCGCTTCGTTTGAGCCTTCATGTCCCCTGTGATCATTTGTCCCGTTTTCGGGTCGAGCGGTATCTGGCCGGCCGTATAAAGAAATCCGCCGGTTATGATTCCCTGAGAATAGGGGCCGATGGCGGCCGGCGCCTGGTTTGTCGCCACTACTTTTGAACTCATTCTTCCTCCCTTGCGCTCTCCGGCAACTCCGCGATGTACGGAAGATTGCGATACCTCTCACGCGCGTCGAGACCGTATCCCACGACAAACCGGTCGTCGATCGTAAAACCCAAGTAATCGATCGGAACGGGTTTGAGGAGTTTCCCCGGTTTCAAGAGCAGGACGCATAATCGCAGCGAAGCGGGTTTCCGCAGCCGGAGATTTTCGAGCAGGTAATGAAGCGTGTGCCCGGTATCCACGATGTCTTCGACCAGCAAAACATGTTTACCGGTGATCGGAACCGACAAATCAAGTGTGATCTTTACGTCACCGGAGGAACGGGTCTGCTGGCCGTAACTGGTCGTTCCCAAAAAGTCGACCGTAACGGGAAGGTCGATGTTTCGAATCAGATCGGCGAAGAAAACGAAGGAACCTTTCAGAACTCCGATGCACGCAAGTCCTTTCCCTTTGTGGTCGCGGGCGATCGTTTCGCCGAGTTCTTTTACCCGTTTGGCGATCTGCCTTTCCGTGAGGAATGGAGTCGGTTTTTTCATCGGAGCGGTACCTCGGGCTTCCATGAGTATGGAGATTTCGCGCCGTATCGTTGAGCGATCAGTTCGGCCACGATCGCCACGGCGATCTCTCCCGGCGATTGGCTGCCGATATTGAGACCTGTCGGAGAATGCACACGATGAATCGCATCTTCATCAAAACCGGCCGCCTTGAGCCGCGCGCGTGTTTTTGTGGCTTTGACAAAGCTCCCGATCAGTCCCAAATAACGGAACGGCTTGGCCAAGCAAGCCTCTACAATCCGCTGGTCCAGTTGATGATCGTGCGTGCAGACGACCACCGAGACATAGTTATCGAAAGCTAGGTCAGAGATCACATCCTCGAGGGGGGCGACCCTCCGCTCATCGGCAGCCGGAAAATGGGTCTCGTTGAGATGTTCCGAACGGTCGTCGATTACGGTGACATGAAATCGGGCCAGTTTCGCAATGGCGGCCAGCGGTTTTCCGACGTGTCCCGCCCCAAAAATGTAGAGACGTTCGGTGGGCGCGATTTTTTCAAAGAATAGCTCGACGATCCCCCCGCAGCACATCCCGATTTCATGGGTCAGGTCGTATTTCTTGAGAAAAGTTTCTCCTTCGCCAAAAAGCGTTCGGGCATCCTCGATGGCCGATTTCTCCAACGCACCGCCGCCGATCGTTCCCTCGGTTCGTCCGTTCCGATGGACGATCATCCGGCTTCCCGGCTTCCTCGGCGTGGATCCCACGACGCTGACGACGGTGGCGACGACAAACGTCTCGCCTTCGTCACGCAGCCGCGCAATCGTGTCGAGGAGTTCCATGGCTATTCCGGGAACTTGGCGATCCACTCCGTCAGAAATCGAGAAAATGTTTCCTTCATGCGCATCGTTTCGTGGATCACTTCCTCGTGCGTGATCGGTTTGGTTTGCCCGGAAAGGCCGGAGGCCCAGTTCGTGATACACGAAATCCCCAAGACCCGCATCCCCATGTGGCGCGCCGCGATTACTTCAGGCACCGTTGACATTCCGACCACATCGGCTCCGAGAGTTGCCAGCATCTTGATTTCCGAGGGGGTCTCGTACGAGGGGCCTGGCAGTGCCGCGTATACGCCGGTGATGAAAGGGATCTGAAGCGATTGGGTTACGGTTTGAGCGTGTTGGAGAAACTCCGCGTCGTAAGCGTGACTCATATCAACGAATCTCGGTCCCAGCTCATCCAAATTTGGACCTCGAAGCGGGTTTTGGCCGATTAGATTCAGGTGGTCCCGAAGGAAGAGTAGGGATCCGGGAGGGATGTCGTTTCGAAGGGAGCCGGCGGCATTGCTCACCACGAGATTACGGACACCCCATTTGCCGAGGAGGCGGATTGGAAGCGTGACGATGGAGAGCGAATGCCCCTCGTAATAATGGAAACGGCCGCGAAAGATGACGACCGATCGCCCGGCGATTTTTCCGCGGAGAACAACTCCCTCATGTCCGGGGATGGTCGTCTTTGGAAAGCCGGGGACCTTTACATAAGGAAGGGAAGTCGGTTGTTGGAGATGGTCGGCTACGCCGCCCAAGCCGGAACCCAAAATGATGGCGACATCGGGGGGTGTTTTGCCCAGAGCGTCGGTCACGGCCCGAAGGGCTTTGGCAATCGCTCCTCTATAATGGCGTGGGGACGCCACTTCAGCGGACCATCGTAACGCCAGAACGGGTTCCGATACGGCTCGCGCCGGCTTGGAGAAGAGCCAGCGCCTGCTCCCGCGTTCGGATGCCGCCGCTCGCTTTAATTTGAACACGATCGGAAAGAACACGGCGAAGGAGTTGCACGTCCTCCACCGCCGCGACTCCGGGACCGAAACCGGTCGAGGTTTTGGCAAAGGCCGCACCGGCGGCCTGGAGAATGAAAGCGGCCTCCACTTTATCTTCGGTCGTCAGGAGGGCCGTCTCCAGAATGACTTTGACCCGATTCCCCCGAGCCGCTTCCACGACGGCCGATATGTCGTCGTACGCCGGGAGGTAATGCTTAGATTTGAAAGCGCCGATATTCATGACCATGTCGATTTCTTGCGCACCGCGGCCAACGGCCTCTTCGGTTTCAAAAACTTTTGCAGCGGTCGTGGTCGCTCCCAGCGGAAATCCGACGACCGTAATCGCCTTCACGTCGGTTCCCGAGAGCCTTTTACTTATCCTTTCGACATAAATCGGGTTCACGCAGACGCCGGCAAAACGAAATTCCAGGGCTTCGTCGCACAGTTTTTCGATGTCGCCGGACGTTGCGTCCGGTTTCAATAACGTATGGTCGATTCTGCGGGCCAGCTCGGAAGCAGACCCGAAGGTCGAGGGGGCACGGTTAAAGGACGTACGCGATCCGAAAATGCTGGCGTTCACGTTCAATTCTCGAGCGATCTTTTCTCGAGACAGATCGATCAGGTTTTGTAGGTCCGAAATGGACATGAACCGAGTCCGGCGCTTACCATTGAGGCCAAGCAGCGTCAAACCGGTGAAATTCGCTTATCTCTTATTCTTGATAATTCTCGTGCCGCCATCGGTCGGCTTTTGTCAGGAAACGATCGACGGGACAAAGAGTCTTTTCCACCGTTCCGACGTCGAGTTGAAGGGGAGGCTGCGCCATTTGGTTCTGGAAGAGTTGGCCCCTGGCACGGGCGTGTCGCGGAAGAAGATCGTAACGGTCGAACGGCAGGGAAAATATCCGGATTGGAGCGTGCGATTGTCGACATGGTCGATCCATCCGGAGCCGACTCGTGAATCGGACGTCACGTTACCGGCCGATGCGGTCTTCTTTGGTTTTGCTCCCCTCGAAGGACCGGATTCAAAGGTCCTGGTCTTAATCCGCCAACGACAACTGGAAGTCTGGACGCCTGAAGGTGCGACGTTCGTGAAGGCTCCTCCGCTTTCTGTTCCGATCGATACGTCGTTTTCAGTGGCTGAACTGGGAGAAGTGACGCCGATCCAGCTTCTCTCTCCGCTGAACGACGGAAAGGGAATTACCCGGCTTCTGATCCCCACGCCGAAAGGGATTCGTGAATATCTTCTGGATAAGACGCACCTCCGCGCTGGAGATCTTTATGGGGTTATGCCCCGGATGTTCTATCACTCTGAAATCGAGCGCCAGCCGTTCGATCTGCCGTTCTGGGTTCGAAACTCGGTTTGGTATCCCGCTGCGATTTTGGGAAACTTGACGACTTCGACCCGAGAGCTTCTCTGGCCATGGATGGACGAAGTCGACGTCGTGCCGCTCGATCAAAAATCGGCCGTGCGGACATTGCGATTCAATCAGATGACCGAAGCCGAGCGGGACGACGCCCAAAGCTACGTCGTCACGGTTCCCGAAGATTTAGACGGCGACGGCCGAACCGATTTCCTGGTGAACAAATTTCAAGGAGCGGCGACCGCCCTTCGGGCGCAGACGACGCTCTTCTTCACCGACAGCAATGGAAATGCGCCGGAAAAAGGTCTGGTTTTGAAGCCGCCGGGAAATCGTGCGGCCGGGGCCCTCTCCATCGACATTAATAAAGATAATCGAAAGGATCTGGCGGTTGCCTCTTCTCAGTTCAATGCTTGGGCGATCGTCCGGGCGCTCATTCAACACCGTGTGAACGTCACGTTCTCGCTCTACCTGGCCCGGCCGGACGGATACAAACTCGACCATCCCGACTTTGAGCGCGAGATTTCGTTTCGGTTTAATCTCGAAGACGCGGAAATCGAAGGTCTGTTGCCGACGCTGGAAGGAGATTTTAATGGAGACGGCTATGTCGATGCTCTCTACGCTCGGGACCGTCGGCAGCTCTCCATTTTGATTCAAAAACCGAATTCAAAGGACTTGTTGCCGTCGTCACCTTCGGGAACCTACGATATTGCGGTCCCTCGGCAATTTCGCATCGGCGACTTAAACGGAGATGGAAAAAGTGACATCGTTCTGTTCGACCGGCGTTCGTCCGGTAATCAACGGTTCACCGTATTGGTCAACAACGGGCGGCTCTAGCTTTCTGTCACGGATAATTCATTAAGGTGTTTGGAATCCGGAGAAGAGATCGGTCGCCTTGCTCCGGGGCTCCGAATCCTCGTCCACGCCTCGGTCGCTACGGCGAGGGTCCCTCGTCTTCCGCGGCGCACCACGAAGTGCCGCGCCGCGTATCCGTTTCCCTACCGCCTCCGCTCCCGGGTCGTGACGGGATTCTCTGCCAGTCGCTCGTCGACCGATCTCTTCTCCGGCGAACAATCGATATTGTGGAGCACTGGGGCTCTGGATCCCGGTCAGATTCTTTGATATTGGGTTCCATCCACTACCTTTGAGGGAGGTTGATATGAGCCGTGAGCAAGAAATCTGGAATGAAATTGACCAAAAGGTGAAGAACACCAAGATCCTTCTCTTTACGAAGGGGTCCAAAGAGGCGCCGCGATGTGGATTCTCGGCCGCCACGATCGAGTGCTTCAATAATCTAGGCGTACCGTTTGAGACCGTCGACGTTCTCGCCGACCCCGAACTCCGACCCGTTCTTCAGAAGTATGGCAACTGGCCCACGACGCCGCAGGTTTACATTAACGGCAAGTTCATCGGCGGGTGCGATATCATACGAGAGCTTCACGCATCGGGAGAACTCAAGAAACTCGTCGACGGAGCGATGGCCGGTTGATCCGGCGATAAACAGCGCTTCTCAACTGGTGGGACAGATTCATATTCCCACTTGAATCGATTCCCACTTTCCATCATACTCATCATTGCTAGAAGGACTTAATGGCCGATCGAGACGTCCAATTCAAAGAGGTCACGCGCCTATCTCCGGATGCAAAAGGCCGCGTGACGCTTGGAAAATTCGCTAAAGGGGTGAGCAGCTTCCGAATGAACGTGGATGACGAAGGCCGGATTCTCCTGGAACCCTTTGTGGAGATCCGGGCCGGGGAGCAGTGGTTATTCCGAAATAAAGAAGCGCTCGCTCGCGTGAAACGGGGTCTCGAAGACTCCGAAAGCGGTAAGACCAAGTCTTTGGGCTCGTTTGCCAAATATGCTCAAGACGACGAAGAGTAGCGTCGGTGGGATTCTTCACCCTCCGGTGGACGAACGAAGCGATCGCAAATTTCCGGGAACTCGAGAATGATGAGGGTCTGACGAAGAGACTTAAAGCGGTTCGAAAGGCTTTGGGTTACCTCGAAACCAACCTGCGCCATCCCGCCCTGCGCACACACAAATATGAATCTCTCCAAGGGAAGAATGGAGAGGAGATTTTTGAGGCGTACGCCGAGAGCCGAACTCCGGCGGCCTATCGAATCTTTCGGCATTATGGCCCCGGGAAAAATGTCATCACGATCGTGGCTATAACGCCGCATCCTTGAGCGGGTTATTTCAGCGGTTTAGTTTTTAGTTCTTCCTGCGCTTGCCTGTAGGAGGCGATTTCGCCCAGATCGTACCAGCGGGCCGGCGTGACAAATCCGTACACGGAGCCCTTCCGTTCGACGAGCGGAGCGTACACGTCACGATTGATGCAGAAGACCTCCCGGTCGGGCATCCAATCGAAAATGGCCCGGTCGAAAATATGAATACCCGAGAAAAAACCATGTCGCTTCGCGCCGTCACTCCGTTTCCCGTGCGGGAACTCAACGATTCGGCCCGTATCATCGACGCCGACCTCTCCATATAATTTTGAGCGGGGGTCGTCGATCAGGACCATTGTGGCGATGGACGAATTCCGCCGATGAAAATCGATCGCCTTTCCCGCATCCGCGTCCGTGAGAAAGTCGCAGTTGGTGACGAGGAACGTTGAATCGGTCACGAACGGACGCATGTTCTTTATGCCGCCGCCGGTACCGAGAATTTTCTCCTTTTCGAGAAACGGCTGCAGTCGAAGAGGCCCCGCGTAATCGCGGATGGCTTGAAGGAAGGGCTCGCGGCCGTGATGGACGTTGATTGCGACCGAATCGATACCGAATTTCTGGAGATACCCGAGAGTGAAATCGAGCAATCGTCGATTGAGAAAGGGAAGAAGAGGTTTGGGGATGTCGTTCGTGAGCGGCCGCATCCGTGTGGAAAGTCCCGCGGCCAGAAGCATCGCTTGCGTTACTTTGGACACGATCGGCTCAAATCCGCCAAATACGGCAAGAGGACTTCACTCAACTTCTTCAATTCCGGATATCGCTTTAATGTTCCTTCGACGTATGCGAGCGATCGCGGGACCGCTTCGAGGTACCGTGGGTTTCCCTTCACCTGATCGATGTAGCAGAAGCGCCCGGCGGCCTTGAGATTCCGATGCAGACCCATGAAATCGAACGCCCGGCGAAACGCATCTCGGGAGTCGGTACCCATGAGGTTCTGCTTTTTCATCCGTTGACGGTAAACCTCTACCAGGTCGTCTTGAAGCTTAGGTTCGAGCGTGACGTATGAATCGCGCAAGAGCGAGGCCAAATCGTAAAAGAGAGGGGCCAGCAGCGCGTCCTGGAAGTCGATCACGCCGAGCTTCGGTTTTGGGCCGTTCGAAAGGAGCATCAAGTTTCGGCTGTGGTAATCGCGGTGGCAGAAGACGAACTCCCATGACAAATACCGATCCGTCAGGCCTTCCAATTGCAAGACGATCCGTTGGCGATCGGCGGATGAAGGGGGACGTTTCAAACGTTTGTCGAGACTGTATTCCACGAAATGGTGAAATTCCCAGTTGTAAAGGTCTCGATCGAACTTCCGCGCAAACGCGATGCAGCTTCGAGGGTCGTTTTTCGGAATCGTCGAGATCCTTTCTAATTCATCGAGGCTGGTTTCATACAAAAGCCGCACCTGGTGTTCGGGAGCAGCGATCACCTTTTCGACGAGAATCTCGTCACCGAAATCTTCCAGGAGGAGAACGCCCCGTTCCCGGTCGACGCCAAAAATTTCCGGAACGCGTACCTTCCGGGCCCATAGATATTTTTGAACGTCGATGAACGGGAGCTCTTTAATTTCCCGGGAGGTCTTGGTGATTTCTTCCGCAGGAGAATTAAAGCCGGTGTCGGCCAGTTTCATGGCGACGAATTTCTTCTCTCCGGCGGAGATTCGGAAATACGTGCGAAGCGAGGCGTCGCCGGTCAGCTTGGACACGTTCCAGCCGGCGGAAATCCCCAACGGTTTTAGGAGTGCCGGAAGGGATTCGGTCAATTTCGTCGGGATGGCGTCGGGGGCGGGCATGGTGGCGATCGGATGAAGTCTACCGGAGCCTTGGTGCGCGTGGAAGCTCTTGTAGGGGGTCGGGAAATCGGCTAATGGTGGCCGCTTACATCGATGCAGAAAAAGTACATTCTCGACACGAACGTCCTTCTCTACGATCCGCGAGCGATTTTTAAGTTTAAGGACAACGAAGTGATTATCCCGATCGCCGTGATCGAGGAGATCGATCACTTCAAGAAGGATGAAAACGAGACCGGGCGAAACGCACGCCAGCTTTCCCGGTTCCTGGACGAACTCCGGGAACGGGGAAGTCTCGCCCAAGGGGTGTCAATGGATTCGGGCGGAACGCTTCGCGTGCATCTGGGAAGCGATAAGAAAACCCCTCGCTTGGAACAACTCTTCACCAAACGACAAGCCGATATGAGCATTCTGGCCGCGGCTTTGGATGTGAAAGAGAGATCGAACGGCCAGCCGGTCATCTTTCTGACAAAAGACACCAATTTGCGGATCCGGGCCGACGCCCTGGGAATCGTGGCGATGGACTATGAACCGCACGTCATTGCGATCGATGAACTCTATAAAGGATGGCGGGAACTCGTTTGGACGGCGGGCAATATCGAGCAACTCGTCAAGCTCGGCGAAATGCCGATCAACGGATTCGACCCTCATCCCAACGAGCTTTTCTTGGTTCGGGGCGACGGATCGTGCGGCCAGTCGGTTTTGGCGCGCGCGATGACTCATAAGGGCAAAATGAAGATTCTTCGCGATTCGAAGCGGCCGGTATGGGGGATCCATCCGCGAAATCTGGAGCAAAGTTTTGCGCTGGAGCTCTTGCTCGACGACAGCGTAAAGCTGGTGACGCTGGTCGGAAAAGCGGGGACCGGAAAAACGCTGCTCGCCATCGCCGCCGGCCTCCAAAAGGTGGGCGATGAGCAGATCTATCATCGCTTGCTCGTTTCGAGGCCGGTCTTTCCGATGGGCCGGGATTTGGGGTTTTTGCCCGGGGACCTGGAAGAGAAACTTCTGCCTTGGATGCAGCCGATTTTCGACAACATCGAGCTCTTGATGGGGACCTCCGGGAAAGAACGGCGTCGAGGAGGCAATTACGGATACAAAGAACTTCTCCACATGGGGATGCTGGCGATTGAGCCGCTGACCTACATCCGCGGCCGATCGATCCCGAACCAATATCTCTTGGTGGACGAGGCGCAGAACCTGACGCCGCATGAAATTAAAACGATCATCACGAGGTCGGGAGAGAACACCAAGCTCGTGATTACCGGGGACCCGTATCAGATCGACAACCCGTACGTGGATTCGTCGAACAACGGCCTGACGTATGTCGTGGAACGATTTAAGGACGAGTCGATGGCCGGCCATGTCACGCTCGCCAAGGGGGAGCGTTCGCCGCTGGCGGAGCTGGCTTCCAACATTTTATAAACCATGAACGCTTATCAACAGCTGGGGACCGCGTCGATCATTCTTCTCATTGTCGCCGTGGCGCTCACGATTTTCGCGATGACGGGGCGGCACTCGAAGCGGACGGTCTACTTGGTTTCCGGGACGGTGCTTGTGCTGATGATCACGGTGAGTGTTCTTTGTTCGATCATTTATCGGGAATACGGAATCTGAGCCGAAAAGGAATTCAAAAGGATTGGAGGACGAAATGAGAGTGCGAGAAATTCTAGGAGGGGCGATGTTTTTGCTGGCAGCCGCGTCGTGTGCGATGGGTGCGGAGACGCCTCCGGATGCCGCGTTGGAGCGCGCCAAAAAAATTCTCAGCTCCACGCCGCTCATCGACGGTCACAACGATCTTCCGTGGACGTTGCGCTCGAATTCCAAAATTAAGGGGGACGTGGAAGGGACGAATCTTCAGGCGACGACATCCCTGGATACGGATCTTCCCAAAATGCGTCGGGGGCAGGTGGGCGGGCAATTCTGGTCCGTCTGGATCCCGCCGGAAATGCCGGACAAAAACCCCGTGACCGTCCAGTTGGAGCAGATCGACATCGCCCGGCGTTTCATCGCCAAGTATCCCGAAGATTTGGAATTCTGTTTGACGGCCCAGGATGTTGAACGCGTTTTTAAGAAGGGGAAGATTGCTTCGATGCTCGGTATGGAGGGCGGACAGGGAATGAACAATTCACTGGGGTCGTTGCGGGCGTTCTACGGTCTGGGCGTTCGGTATATGACGCTCACCCATTGGAAAACGATCGATTGGGCCGATTCGGCCACCGACGCGGCGAAACACAACGGTCTGACGCCGTTCGGTAAAGACGTGGTCCGCGAGATGAATCGCCTCGGAATGCTGGTGGATCTGTCGCACGTGTCGGAAAAAACGATGAGCGACGCCCTCGATGTGAGTGAGGCACCGGTCATCTTTTCGCATTCCTCTGCGAGGGCGATCACGGATCACCCGCGGAATGTGCCCGATTCCATCCTGTTCCGGATGTCCAAGAATCGGGGAGTGGTGATGGTGACGTTCATACCGGACTTCGTGTCGAACGAAGCCAACCGATGGGGTAAAGGGTTTAATGAAGCGATGAAGGATAAGCTTTCAAAATTCGAGTCGGCGGAATGGTACGACAAGCTTCGCCGGGAATATGCCGCTAAACATCCGGCGCCCAAAGCCACGCTGGCCCAGGTCGCGGATCATATCGACCATGTGCGAAAAATCGCCGGCGCCGATCATGTCGGGATCGGAAGCGACTTTTGGGGGAGCGAAAACACGACGGTCGGCCTTGAAGACGTTTCCAAATTCCCGGATCTCATCGCGGAGCTTCTTCGCCGCGGGTGGAGTGACTCGGATATCAAGGGGCTGGTCGGCCTGAACGTCCTTCGCGTCATGCGGGAAGCGGAAGCTGTTGCGGAACGGTTGAAACGGACCCGAACCGCATCGTTGGCTTCATTCGACAGAGCCAAGGAATAAACCCGCGTATTAGAACCGGTCTCATAAATGTTTTCTGCTGCGACCGGCTGCAAAGCCCGTGCTCTTTGTTCTCGGGTCAAAATGTCCTCAACGTACCTATTCAAGTACGCTTCCGGGCATTTTGACCCTGCGGCCTCGATCACGGGCTT
>DATDPG010000085.1 GCA_035292885.1 Bdellovibrionota bacterium
TCGTCGGTTATCGATTCTATTCGGATCGTCCCACGGTCGGCTTCTACACGACGGATCGAGCGCTGCAGGCCCATCTTCGTGTGGAAGAGTTTCAGAAATTCGTTTTTCCCGTTTCGGGCGTGGATATTCCGAACGTCATACGAGATCGATGCGGGGACATTGCGATCTTGCCGTCCGGCCTGGCCTCCCGCTTCCAACACCTGACGGTCGTGGCGAAAGTCGAACCGCTCGTTCTGGTTTCTTCAAAAGTTCAATCGAATTAGTTCGAGTCATTTGCCGCGCGGATGTCTTTAAGAATCCGCATCACGACGCCCGTAATCATCATCTGGAGCCCCACGATGATAAAACCTGCCGCAAAAAGCAGCCAAACCCAATGCATTTCCAGGCCGCCGCCGAAGAGATATTTCCAAAAATAAAGTCCGTTGATCACTACCCCGACTCCGAAAACTCCGAGACCGTACCACCCCATCGTGTCGTACACTCGGAGCGTTCGGTTGAGTTTGTGAATCAAATGGCCGGTTTCATGCCGGCGAAAAAAAATCGAAACGATGAACCGCGCCAAAATTCCAAAGAGCATGATCTGAACGCCGGCTGTGAAGAAATACATACCCCCGATCGACCGGTAGATGTAGTCCGAAAAACGGACATGTTCTTCGGTCAATAGAGCGTATAAGGGGGTCGAAATCAGTAACCCCGCCCCCAGTTCAAGGAGAAGTCCGACCAATAAGAATACTTTGAAGGGGTTGTACATCAGAACGGTCCCTACAATGGTTTTGAGAAATCGGATTCCATCCGACGTCATGCGGAGTTTCGAGTCGCCGCTTCGCTCCGAATAGGAAATTGGAACTTCCACCACCTTAAGTTTCTCATGCACCGCTTTGGACGACATCGCGGGGGTGAAGTGAAGTCCGTCGGGCAACGGCGAAAGCTGCGGAAGAATATCCCGTCGGAAAAGCCGAATCCCGCTGGCGGTGTCGCGAACCTTCTCTCCGGACAAGAAGGACAAAAGCCCCGCAAAGAAACGGTTCCCGAGCTTCCGGAGGAAAGGCATCTTCGAGCCTTTGATTCCAAATCGAGTCCCGACCACCATGTCCGCACGCGAACTTCGCAGTGTCTTGTACATCACGATAAGCGAATCGGGCGCCAAAGTTCCGTCGGCGTCCATGAACGACAAGTGTGTGCCGGAAGCGCGCTGAAAACCTGTTTTTAGCGCGGCACCGTAGCCGCAATTCATTTCGTGCGTGACCACCTGGAGATGACCCTTCGAGGCCTTAGCGAGAGTCTCCAATTTCTCGCCGGTGCCATCGGTGGAGCCGTCGTCTACAATGATCACTTCTACGTCTGAAAGCTGAGCGTCTTTTCGAATCTGATCCCGGGCGGATAGAAGAGAGAGCACGACACGATCGATATGTTCGACCTCGTTGTACGCCGGAACGACAATCGATAATTTATCCATGGGCGGTTGCGATCCTTCGTTGACCGAGGAGGCCGGGATAGAACCCGATCAGCCAGCAGACTATACTCACGGACAAGAGAGCTGTGAATAGCGCCCCCGGGATCCAACCCTTGGAACGGAAAGCAAGTACGGCCCAACCGGAAAAAATACTTACCCCCGTCGCGGCGACGAGCCATATCGGCTTATGCCACAAGATAAAGAGAAGAATCGCACCGAGCGGAAACAGGAGTGGCAGGAGGTGAATCTTCTGACAGAACCCATGTTTCTTCACGAGTTGGGCATGGGCGAATCCGTATCGCTTCATCATCCGAAAAAAGGATCTGAATGTGGCCGGTCTTCGATGTTCCACCACTGCTGCCGGAGTGAAGAGCGCCGTGAAACCTTTTCGCTCCAGGCGCAGGTCCAGATCGAGATCTTCGCAGGGCCAGAGCGACTCATCGAATCCCCCCACGCTTTCGATCGCCGACCGGCGGTATAAGACATTACACGTCGGATTGTGCCGAACCGTACGCAGGTTTTCCGATGAATGGATGTAATCGGATATAAAACCAATGGACAAGAAAAATCTCCCAAATATTCGCTCCATTGATGGAGCATGTCGAGAAATAACTTGAACTCCGCCCACGGACGATACCGTATGAGTAAAGTATATCGTCAGCGCCCGTAACTGTTCGAGCCAATCGGGGTGAACTTGAGCATCCGCGTCCGTAAACGCAATCCATCCCCGATCCGTCGACTGAAGGGCGAGGTTCCGAGCATGCCCCGGTCCCTTCCCCCCGCCGTCCAAAACCCGGATCTTCTTTTTGTATTGAGCCAAGATCGAGCGGCTGTCATCCGTGGATCCGTCGTCCACGACGATAATTTCAGCCTCCCGTCTTGCCGCCCTTAAGAGGGAGTCGATGCATTCTTTAAGATGCGCCGCCTCGTTTTTCGCGGCGACTACTATGGCGATATCGAACAAACGAGCCGGAAGAACTTCAGTTCGATTTGAATTCGTCACGATACCAACGAATGGTTTCTTCGATTCCGTCTTCCAAGGAGTATTTCGTTCGAAAGCCGAGGACTTTTCGGGCGGCGGCACTCGATACGTATCGCCTGGGTTGACCGTCCGGTTTCGAGGAATCCCAGGCGAAAGTCCCCTTAAAACCGGTCGCATCGGCGACTACCCGAGCCAAGTCCCGAATTTTGATTTCCCTTTCCAAGCTCAGATTAAAGAATTGCCCTTCCGCTTCGGGACAATCGGCTGCGAGTAAAAGACCGGTTACGGCGTCCTTGACATAGAGGAAGTCCCGACTCGGATCTCCCGTGCCCCATAATTGCACCGTGGGTTCGTTGCGGCGGCGCGCCTCTTCACACTTCCGGATCAAAGCCGGAATTACGTGCGACGTTTCGAGGTCGAAATCGTCCCTCGGTCCGTAGAGATTCGTCGGAAAGATCGCCGTGTACCGCAGGCCGTATTGTTGGCGATAACCTTCCGCAGCCACGAGAAGAGATCGTTTCGCAACACCGTAGGGCGCGTTTGTCTCCTCCGGATAGCCGTCCCAAAGCGAACTCTCGGCAAATGGAACCGGTGCGAACTTCGGATACGCGCATATTGTGCCCAACAGAACAAAACGGCCCACGCCGGCTTTTGTCGCCGCGTCGATCGTATGAATCCCCATGAGCATGTTGTCCCGGAAGAAGTCCGCTGGGTGGGCCCGGTTTGCTCCTATTCCACCGACGGAAGCCGCCAAATGAAATACGAGGTCATAATCGGATCGAAAGAGTGTTCGGACGGAAGGTTCGTCGCGGAGATCGCATTCGGCTCGCGCGGGGGCGAAAATCTTCGTACATCCTTTGGCTCTCAAGCTCTCCAGTAAATGCGAGCCCAGAAAGCCGTGACCTCCGGTGACGAGAATCTTGGCTGTGGACCAGTTCAAACTCACTCCGGGAGTCTCTCGCCTTGCGCCTCGCAATCCGCTTTAAGCATGATCTTCACGAGTTGTCGAAAGGTCGTCTTTGGAGTCCAACCTAAGACACGTTTGGCCTTGGAAGCATCGCCGATCAGGACATCCACTTCCGTCGGCCGAAAATATTTCGGGTCGATTTCAACGTGGTCTTCCCATTTGAGCCGGGCGGCCGAAAAAGCTTCGGTCAAGAACTCACGGACCGAATGGGTCTCGCCCGTCGCCACCACGTAGTCGTCCGGCTTTTCTTGTTGAAGCATTTTCCAGGCGGCCTCCATGTACTCGGGCGCGTATCCCCAGTCCCGTTTTGCATCGATATTTCCAAGAAAGAGCTTCTTTTGTTTACCGGCCAAAATTCGTGCTATCGCCATCGTGATTTTACGTGTGACGAACGTCGGGCCGCGCCTCGGCGATTCGTGGTTGAACAAAACTCCGTTCGTGGCGTGAATTCCGTAAGCCTCCCGGTAATTCCGTGTGATCCAGTAGGCGAAAACTTTCGCCGCAGCATACGGGCTCCGGGGCTGTAACAACGATGCTTCATTCAAAATCCCACCCGGTGTGCCGCCGTACATTTCCGAACTCGACGCTTGGTAGAAGCGTGGTTTGATCCCGACGTCCCGAATCGTTTCCAAGATTCGCAGCGGGCCCATGGCATCGATGTCCGCCGTATATTCGGGAATATCGAAACTGACTCGAACGTGGCTCTGGGCGCCCAAATTATAGATTTCGTGGGGGTTTACCTTCGTCAGAAGCCGGGCAAGGAACGAGCCGTTCGCGAGATCTCCGTAATGTAACGACAACCTATGCCCGGGCTCATGCGGATCCTCGTAAATGTCCCGCAGCCGCCCCGTGTTGAACGTACTCGCCTTGCGTATGATTCCATGGACTTCGTAACCCTTCGAGAGGAGAAGCTCGGCCAGATAGGAACCGTCTTGGCCGGTGATTCCCGTAATGAGGGCCCGTCTTCCTTTGAGTGTTTCATTCACGTTAAGTATCCAATTCTGTTAGCCGTTTCGCCATGTTAGCCATCGTTCGAGCATGGTACAATATCTCTTCCCTCCGGCATTATGCAAACACCTGCACTTCGATCGAACGACACGGCAGAGCATCGTCCCAAAATACTCATGCTCAACAGCTTGGACGAACGATACGGTTCCACCTACCGGATCCGCGCATTTGAGGCCCTTCTCCGAGAATCGGGCTATGCCGTTGAATATTTGGAAGGGAAAAATTCCCCCTTGAACCGTCTCGGCAGTCTATTCAAAGCGGCCGCCAAGAATTCCTTTGATCTGCTCATAACGCAAAAATTCAACCCGGTCACACTGCCCGCAATTTGGGTGGCCCGTCTGCGAGGTAAGCCGGTTCTCGTCGATTGGGATGACTTTGATCCGGGATTGCAAGGAAGTCGTTGGAAACGATGGCTATCCTATGTATGCGAGACGATCGGACCCTATTTCGCGACGATCATTACCACGCATAGCGAAGTCATCGCCGACCGGGCGACGCGCAAGGGACGCCGCGTCGTCAACCTACCCCAGGGGTTCGACGACCGTCTCTTTTCACCCCGCCGGGAAAAGAAACGAGAGGACCGCTTGAAATGGGGATTTTCACCCAAGGATCTCGTGGTCGGCCACCTCTGTACGTTTACCGACGGAGGAATCCTCGACCTCCCGATGATTCTCGATTCTTGGGCTAAATTGAAACAGCCCGAGATCCACTTTCTTTTGATTGGTGGGGGACCCAAAGAACCTCAAGTCCTCCGAATGATCGACGAACGGGATCTTCGATCCCGCATTCGACGGACGGGATTACTCTCTCACGAGGAAGTTCCTTCCGCGCTGAACGCGATGGATGTGGGCATGGTCTTCATGCGGGACACCCCTGCGAACCATGCTAGAGTGTCGTTCAAAGTGATCGAATATTTGGCTATGAATGTTCCCGTCGTGGGACAAGCGGTGGGCGAGACAAAGCGACTCTTCGGAACCTGGATTACAGGCTCGGATGAAGCGCATCTGCCTCAAACTCTTCTTCGCGTTCTTCACGATCGTCCGGAGAACGATACGGCAAGCACCTTGCGACCGTACCGATGGTCGGCGATTCATCGTGATCTTCTCAACGTGATATCGAACTTTTCCATGGGAGAAAAAAATGTCTCTCACGTCTAGAGTCGATATCAACGTCGGCTATTCATGCAACGAACGGTGCAAATTTTGTTATTACATTCAGACCGTAAAGGATCGAACCAAAGAAAAAGATCTACCCACCGACGAGGTGAAAAAGAGAATCGCCTTTATTCGGCGCCAGGGAATCGAAACCCTGGAGTTCACGGGAGGCGAGCCGACAATTCGGAACGACCTCATCGATCTGGTTCGGTACGCGAAATCTCTCGGATTCAAGAGCATCAGCATGATCAGCAATGCCGTCCGGTTGGCTCAGCCGGACTATGCGAAGGCTTGCGTGGAGGCCGGAATTGACGATTTTCTCATTTCCATTCATGGCTCCGAGGCCAAAAGTCATGACCGTGTGACCGAAATACCCGGAAGCTTCGACAAAGCCGTTCAAGCCGTCCGTCACTTAACGAAATATCCGGTCAAGGTTCGGGCGAATTGCGTCATATCAGGACTTAACTATACGGAGGCCGTTCCGACGCTGGAGCTTTACCGTTCTCTCGGTCTTCAGACGGCGAATTTCATTTTGTTCAATCCCATCGTGGAGGCCGATTGGCGTTCGGCGCCGGAGCTGAACGTCGCGTACAGCGACGCCGCTCCTTACCTCAAATCGGCGATTGACCAGTACAAAGACAAGATCCAGAAAATCACCGTCCGCTACATCCCTCTTTGCTTGATGCAGGGTTATGAGTCGTACGTCACGAACATGCCGCAGATTCAGTACGACCCGGACGAATGGGACTACCTGATACGCACGGGTATCCGGGAAGGAAAATTCATATCGACCGCCGCGCTTTGGGTCGGAATGGCGCTCCATCCTTCGAAAAGGCGCGCCTTAAAACATGGCTGGAACACGCTCAAGCATGAGGGGATCAAGTACTTTCTTCAAATCAAGAACAAGGTGTACGGATCGGAGTGCCAAAAATGCGCTTACAAAGGCGTCTGTGACGGCGTTTGGAGAAAGTACGCCGATTGGAAGGGTTTCGGCGAGCTTCGGGCGATCCCCGGCCCGCGAATCCAGGATCCGACCCATTTCATTCGCCAGAATCCTAACTTCTTCCTGAACGAAAAGCGGAGAACGGCGGCTTGAAGGTTGCCAACCAGCTTAAAGTCCCTCTCTTCAAAGAGGGACTGAATGCCCTTAAAGTCTACCCCGGCTATAAGCTGGGTCAGGTCTGGAGCCGGCCGGTTTCCGTCAATTTTTTGATTACCTCCCGGTGCAATTCCAAGTGCATCACCTGTGACTCCTGGAAGCTGACGGATCACGACCGAGAACTCACCCTCGACGATTTTAAACGGTTGGCCGCGGAGATTGCGGAGCTCGACATTCCGATCGTCACGATCGGCGGGGGAGAACCGACACTGCGGAGCGATCTATGGGAGATCATCCGAGCGTTCAAAGAACAGGGCCGCGTCGTCCAGCTGACGACCAACGCTCTTACAATGAAGGCTGAACAGAGGAAACAGGTGTACGACAGCGGCCTGGATCGTGTCACGATCTCCGTGGACAGCCATCTCCCCCGCTTGTATCACCTAATTCGGGGAGTCGACGGCGGTCAGAAAGTTTTGGAGAATCTTCAGGCCCTTTTACGCGAACGCCCTCCGACGTTGGAAGTCGATTCCAACACCGTTCTGTGCAAGGACAACGCCGAATCATTTCTTGAAACGCTCGACTATTTGATTTCGATAGGGGTTCCGAAGGTCAACTTTTCGGCGGTCACTACCGCCGGAAATAATTATCTGATGGTTGAGCCGAAAAAGGATTTGGCCGATATTCCATCGACCCTCATTGATCGGATCATTGTGGGGCTTTTGGAGCGAAAAAAAACGAGCGATACGATTCCGGCCAGCACGACGTTCATTAAGGGACTGCGGACGTATTACGCGAATCCCACAAAAGTGGTTTTCCCTTGCTTCGCCGGCCACCTTACGCTCGACATCTTTCAGGACGGCTCGGTCCATGGTTGCGGGAATCTCCCGGCCTTCTCAAACGTTCGTGAAGCTTCGCTTCGGGAAATCTGGTGTGGCGACGCCGCCTCCCAAAATCGCACGGACATGGCCGAGGGGAGATGCACCAACTGTTATCTTTCGTGCAAAATCGAGCTGGCCATTGCCGCCAATCCCCGCCATCTCCCGAGTTTTGCCCTTGAAAAGCTCGCCGGATCCTTCTGATGGCCAAGAAAATCGCGATTTTTGGCGCCGGCATGACAGGTCTGGCGGCCGGTCGAATGCTTGTTCAAGCGGGTCATGAGGTGGATGTCTACGAAGCCTCGGATCAGATCGGAGGACTGGCCAAAACCTATCGCGATTCGGACGGGTTCGTATACGACAACGGCCCGCGATTCATCTTCTCGACGCTGGCCGAGAAAATCGGGATCGCCCATCTCTGCCAACCGGTCAAATATTACGAAGATCTGTATGTCGGGGGCCGATATTATTTGTTTCCGTTTGGGTTTATCCGAAACCCGGTTTACTGCGCTTCCGCCGGGCTCGCCACGCTGACCCGGCTATTCCATCGGAAACCTCAAAATCTGGGGGAATTTCTCCAGACCTACTACGGGCGTATTTTCTCGAGCGATGTTCTAAAGCCCCTTATTTCCAAATGGGCTGGAATTCCAACGGAGGAGGTCTCGATTGATTTTGCCTCCCGTCTCCTCCCGACGAATATCGGCTATGTCATTCACTCCCTGGTCAAGAAGCTCCGCGGCGGGGTCACGGAGGATTACTACAAAGCCGGGCGGTACATCGTCTACCCAAGAGGAAGTAATGCGGTGATTTTCGAATCGCTCGCAAGCACTCCCGGGTTGCGCGTTCATTTGCGTTCTCCGCTCGAGAAACTCAAGACGAGCGGCGATCGAATTCAGGGTGCCGTGGTCGACCAGACTCCCATTGAGGCCGATTATTATCTCAGTACGATCCCCATCAACACCCTTCCCCGCCTTCTGGACCGACCCAACTCGATCGCCCATTGGAGTCAATTCCATTATCGGGCCATTATGATTCTCTTCATTAAACTCCGGCGGGAACGCGTACTGAATCACCTGTGGACCTGGTTTCCCGAGCCCAAGTATCGGTTCTACCGAATCTCAGAGTTCAAGAACGCTCTCAAAGACCTCTCTCCGGCCGACAAAACATTGATCGCCGTCGAGTTCGCCTGCGAACACGACGACCCTCTATGGGCCGCCGATGCCCGAAAGGCCTACCGAGAGATCGAGATGGACCTTCATGACTTATATGGGATTGGAAATGGCGATGTTTTGGGATTGGATCTCCGAAAGAGCGGTTATGCGTACCCCGTCCTTCGAAAGTCGACCGAATTGGAACAGCGGGCAATTACACATCAGACCCCGTTTGTGAACTTGTTTGTCGCGGGACGAACAGGAATGTTTCAGTACCGGATGTTGGAGGGATGCTTTGAGAGCGCCATGACCTGCGTGGCGAGGATCCACGCAACGGTTGAGGGGCAAACTGAGTTGAGCCTCCCTGAGCTCATTCGGAGGGACGCGTTCGGCCGGCCGACGATTGTGCCCGAATAAAGAAAGATCCCCAGTGAATCGGCAAAAGATACTTGCTCTGGAAAAAGAGATGTTTGGAAATGTTCACGACGCCTACAAGCAAAGTGTGGCTATTGCCTGGGATTCGTCCTCCTCCTATGCAAAGGCAGTCGATCGTATCCTCTCGTTACATTTGAGCCGCTTGGATTCCAGAGCCTCCATACTCGATATCGGGGGTGCTTCGCGCTGGTGGATCCGGCGGTTCGGTCGAGAAACCCAGGCGATTGTCTTGGATCTCTCCAGCACTTTTTTGCATTCCGTCGCCGCCGAGAATCGATGGAAAATGCTGCTCGGAGCCAATTGCGAGGCTCTCCCCCTTGATTCTGCCTCATTTGATTTGGTTTTGATCCAAGGTGTCCTCCACCATGTGCCTGACCAACGTCTGGCACTGGCCGAGGCTGGAAGAATCCTGAGACCCGGCGGTACCTTGATCGTCATCGAACCCGCGAAGTGGAGTGTGGCCTTGGTGTACTACCTGATCAAGCGTCTCGTATATATCTTCTTTGGGACGTGGGGCCTTCGACGAATTTTGCGTTACTACGGCAGTCCCCATGAATCCTTCGTATCGCCCGCGATCATTCGTTGTATTCTTGGTCCACCGAGGTTCAGCGTCTACCTGACGAAGACCACGCCTTTCCGTTTTCCCTACATCGGTAAAGCCACGTCCACCCGAGTGTATCGTGCGTTGGAGAACGCGCTCAATCGAACCGTTTTCGCGCGTTGGTTTGGCAGTTACTTGTTTGCGGAGATCTCCCGCTCCTTTGTCGCACAAACCGTCAGCAAGAGAGACTGACCCAACCAGTCCAACGGTCGCAGAAGCAGAGCCTCTGACTGAAAAAGGATCTCCGACCACGCCTTTCCCGAAAGACCGATCTTGCGCAATTGCTCCTCACCGAAAACACTCGGCACCGACCGAACGCCACGAAAGCCGGCGTTCTCAAGATAAGCTGCCAACGTTTTGCGTGTGAAATAGTTGAGATGCCCGCTCTGAATCACCGAATATGAAAACCCAGGCCCGATGACCGACAAAAACACCTTTTCGAAATAGACCGACAGGAGCGAATAGTTGGGGACGATGGCCAAGAAAAGCCCCCCCTGGCGCAGCAGGGCGTGGAGGTGGCCAAGTGCCTCCCGGAGGTGAAGGACATGCTCGAGCGTATGGGCCGAATAGATCACATCAAAGTAACCGTCGCCATAATGTTTACGAATCGCGTCGAATGACGCGTACATCGGGACGCCCTCCCGCGTTCGAATCTGGTGGCACGCGTTCTCGTCTTTGTCCATGCCGACGATCTCGCCAAAGCCGAACTCCTTCGCTCTTGAAATGCAAAACCCCGTGCCGCTTCCAAATTCCAGGAAACGTAGTTCCTTCGGCGCAAGCACTGTGATGTGCGTCGCCCGATACGAACAAAACAACCGTTTCAGCTCGAAGTCGTGCATGTGGGCAGGTCTCCCCCAATGCTCGGTGAACCCGGGGTCACTGGCGTATCCGAGACTCTCCTCATCGATTTGGAACTTCGACTCCAGGTACGACATTCCGCATGCCGTACAATCGATGACGTTCAACCGACGTTCCGGATTGTAGTGATCCGAAGCAGAGCGGACCGTTTTGCGCAAACCGGTGAGATCGTTGCCACAGAGTTCGCAGGTCATGCCAGACGAATCATTTTACGATCGTACATCGGACATTTCTCGCAAAAGGCCGGAGGAACGGAATTTTTCATTTCCTGACGAAAAGCCCTATAGTCTTGACTGTCCCAAATATCGGCGAACGGTCGATCCCGGGTCGAACCAAAATTGAATTTACCGTCCCATCCGTGCCAATTGCACGGGGTGGCTAGACCGTCCGCCGTGATATAGCTGAAGAACCACGGGAGCTGGCAACGCCGCTTCCCATCCCCGGCCGAAATCTGCGCTTCCAAGTTCACGCCAAGCCTCTTGGCCGCCAGGCGGGCCTCCTCGTAGAACTGATTCCGCCTCGTCCGCTCCAAATCGATCGTCTTCGACTCGAAAGCCTTTTCAATGCCTTGGCTTCCCCAAAACATGATGTCCTGGACGACCAGCTTCGAAACCCCGAGGTCGGCCGTGAGCTGCACAAGGGCCGGCAGCTCGTGCATGTTGGCGCTCGTCAGACAATTATAAATAGTCACTTGCAGGAGACTTTTACGTTCCCGAATCAACGCTGTCAGAGCTTTCACGTTGGCAATGACTTTCTCGAAGTTAGCTCCCGCCCGCTGAACCTCGAATGACTCTTTGGTAGGCCCGTCGATCGATATATTCAGATAATCTTGACCGTTCGAGAGGATCTCTTCGCGCATTCGTTCGGTAAGCAGCGTGCCGTTCGTGAAAAAACCGCAGTAAATGCCCTTGGATTTCGCATATTGCACCATTCGGAAAAGGTCCTTGAGCATTGTTGGCTCACCGATTCCGTAGAGAATCAGTTTCGCGACAAACTCAAACTGATCGATGAAAGTCTTGAACATGTCGAAGTCCATGTCTGTGCCAACGCCCAGCTTTTCGGCATGTATGCAGCTCGGGCAACGGAGATTGCACCGGGAGGTCGTCTCCATGTGAAGGATTACGGGAAGCTGGGAGGGTTTGAGCGGCTCGAAGAGTTGATTCCATTTCGCCCGAAAGATCGGTCGAAGGGCCCGGAAACCATGATTTTTCCAAGCGCTGGAAAGGATCGCTAGATTCTCGCGCAAATAAACGCGTTTAAGGACGGCGTTCATGGTTCAGGGAAAAGGGGGCTCACGTATTGTTTTACGATATCGTCCCAATCGTGACGCTCTTCGACCCTCCGGCGAGCGCTGATTCCCATCGTCACGCGCTTTGATTCGTCATCGAGCAAAAGCTTGAGCTTCTCGGCGAGGTCGTCGGCATTCCCTGGGGCGAAATGGTAACCTTCGATACCATCTTCGAAGATGTCCGCCAAACCTCCGATCCGGCTCGCTACGACGGGCAAGCCTGCCGCCATCGCCTCAAGAGTCACCATGCCGAACGGTTCCGGCCAAAGAGAGGGAATGACAACAATATCGCATTGACTGTAGAGGTCCGGCATTTCGGAGTGGGACCTCCAGGGGATTGAACGAATTCCCGGCGCCCCTTTGAAATGGGAATCGGTCGTCCATATTTCAAAGTCCGATCGCGAGCGACGCAAGCATTCCGCCGCCGCGACCGCGACGGCGAAGCCCTTCCTCTTTTCCTCCGTTCTTCCTGGCACCAAAATCACCTTTTTCCCTTCGAAACCGCCATTTGTGCTATGGCGCGGCGTAAACCGACGGACGTCCACGCCCCCCGGCACGATCCTCACTTCCCTCGCGAAAGGCGAAACCCGATCCGCCGTGGATCGGTTATAAACCAGAACCACCCGGCTTGCATGCAGACTTTCGATGACCCGTTCGCGATAACTCGGAAGAAAAGCCCGCGCGGCAAAAAATTCGTGCAGCCACGTCGGACTCGGGTAGGAAACATAAAAGCCGAGCGTACAAACGTCACAGCGCAAATGCGTAAGAGCACCGTCCCGGAGGTAGTCTTTCTCGCATGCCTTTCCCCATCGATAAAGGAAGCCGTCGGCTTTGATGCATAGCATCTCATGGGCGTAGATGCGAACGACGGGTTTGAAGTCCTTGAGAGCTAGGGCGAGATAGGGCTTCAAGTACCAGGACTGCGTGATCCAGACATGGTCCGGTTTCCAGGCTTCGATCGCCGATTTAAATCGCGGTCCGATCCCCTTCGCGGAGAAAGAAAGCGGCCCGAACGGCACCAGCTCGATTTCCACCCCTACCGGTTCCCGAATCCTGCCCTTCCAGAAAAAACGGGTCCGATCGAGCGGCCAGCGAAACCTTTTGGAACCCACTCGGAGCCAGTCTTCCATGGTAGCTGCGAAGATCTTGACGTTATTATCCCTCGCCAGGCGAACGGCACATTCTCGAACATCCGTCTGAGCCCCCCCATCGGGCGGCCAATTGAAACAACTGTCCACGATCGCGATCCGCGCCACGCTTTATGATAACATGCCGCCCCCGGACGCGAATGGCGGTTCTTCTTTTAAACCCTCCCAACCCAAAAGGGTTCCAGGCCAACCGCGACTTCATGGGAAACTACGGGATGCTCAACACGCGCCCCGGCATCGTGTTGCCTCCGCTTCATCTCATACAGATGGGCGGAACCGTACCCGCCGAAGAGGTTTTTTTTCTGGACGCGGCCGCCGAAGGCCTCTCGCTGGATGAGACACGGGAACGGATACGAAATCGACCTCCAGATATTTCGATCGTTTTGACGTCGACCCCGACCTTCGACGAAGACTGCCAAATGGCCCGTTGGCTTAAGTCGATATCGCTGAAGCCGGTTTATTTGTACGGCCCCCATCCCGCCCATGTGCAGGACGAAGCCTTTGAAAAAAGCGACGCAGACGGCATCGTCGTCGGCTACACTCCCAAGACCCTTCCCGCGCTTCTGGCGGGACCCAAACCAGCCCTGGAAGAGATCATCTATCCGGGGCACCGAAAGGATCCCCCGCCCGTCGCCCCCGCTTTCAACTTGGACGACCTCCCCTATGGTTGCTGGGAGAAGGCGCCGCTTTATCGATATCGATTCAACCTCCACGAACCGATCCCCTTTGCTACCATGCGCACCTCTCTCGGCTGTGTTTATACATGCGCCTATTGCCCGTATGTCGTCGCTGAGGGAAACCGGTTTCTGGCGATGTCGTCCGATCGGATTTACTCCGAAATGGAGTACCTCTCATCGAAGTTTGGCGTTCGCTATATTCTGTTTCGCGATCTTCTCTTCACAGCCCAAAAAAAAAGAATCGAGCTCCTCTGCCAAAGACTGATCGAGCATCCCCTGCCGCTGAAGTGGCGGTGCGAAACATCAACACAGCACTTGACTTCCAACCTCGTAAGTTTGCTCGCACGTGCCGGTTGCACCGGAATCAACCTCGGGGTGGAGACTATCGATGACCTCTCCGCCTCCGAAATGGACCTGATCTCAAAACGAAGGGACCTCGACCATCTACAGGCCATGTTTCGTTCCTGCCGCGAGCACGGCATCAAGGCGAATGCGCTTTTCGTGTTCGGCTTTCCTGCGGATCAGCGGAGCGGCATTCTCAAAACGATCGCCTTCGCGAAAAATCTCGACGCCGATACGGTGCAGTTCTGTGCAGCTGTGCCCTACCCCGGGACGCAACTATTTCGCCTGGCAACGCAGGAGGGTCTGATTGAAACGTCGAAATGGGAGGATTACTCTTCGCTGCGACCCGTCATGCACACCCGACACCTTGCAAAAAAGGACGTCCAAGAACTCATTCGCTCCGGTCTTCGATCTTTTTATTTGAAGCCGACCCGAATTAAACGCCTTGCCGGACACCCTGCGGATTTGTTGCGTCGAACCAAGGCGTTCGTAAATTTCTATTTACGACGTTGATACAACTTCGCGCGGAATTGACCCTATCATGAAATATCTCATTACAGGGGCGAGCGGGTTGATCGGTGGGGCGCTCCTCCGGGAACTTGTTGCGAATCAGCACGACGTGGTAGCCGTCAGCCGACACCCGCCGGTGGGCGCTCAAGACGTTGTTTGGCATAAAGGCGACATCACCAAGCCGGAATCTCTGGCTCCTGCTTTCAGCGAGAGCTACGACGTACTGATTCACCTTGCCGGGCTCGTGTCTGCGGACGGCCGAAACAGAGAGGAGCTTTTTGCGGTAAATGGCCAGGGCACTCGCAATGTTTTTGAGTGGGCGCTCAAAGCGAAGATCCGCCGATGTCTGCAAGTCAGTTCAACGGCGGCGATCGGACCTGCTCCATATGGACGCATCGCCGACGAGACCACGCCCTTCAGCTGGTCGCCGGATAAATTTGCGTATCATGCGTCGAAGCACGAAGGAGAAAAAATCGCACTTGAGTATGTGCTGAAAGGACTGGATGTGGTCGTTGTGAATCCGGCATTCGTTTACAGCGAGAAGGACGATCACACGCCTGCGAGGGACTTGTTACGAAAGATTCGCGACCGCAGGCTACCCCTTTATCCACCCGGGGGAATGTGCAACGTCTGGGTTGGCGACGTCGTCAAAGGCATGACACGAGCTGTGGAACGCGGTCGCACGGGAGAAAGGTATATTTTGGGAGGTGAGAACCTACTCCATCGAGATTCATATGGCATCATGGCCGAGGCTCTTGGGGCCGTAATTCCCCGAATCCCAGTGGGTGTGGCAGCGCTCTATGTGTACGCCCTTACTTCCGAGATCGGGGCGCGACTTATGCGCCAGAAGCCTCGCTTCTGCCTATCCTGGGCCCGCGCCTCAAACCACACCTACTTCTACTCTTCCGAGAAGGCCGCCCGTGAACTCGCATATGCTCCTCTTGACTTCCGCAGCACGATTCAGCGCGTCGTTCCCGCCATGTTAAATGCTCGGCTCCTATGACCCCTCCGAATATCACGGTCGCCATCTGCACTCGAAACCGTGCAAGGATGCTGGATGGCGCAATAGAGAGTCTTTTGCGTCAGTCCATCAGCCCAAACGCATACGAGATCCTCATCGTCGACAATAATTCTATCGACCAAACCGAACAAATCTCGGCACAGTGGATGACTCGAACCAGCGGGCTTGTCCGATATACCCAACAGCCGGTCCCCGGGTTGAGCGCATCCCGAAATCATGCCATTGAGCGCGCATACGGCTCCATCCTCGCATTTATAGATGACGATGCCCGGCCTGTGCCCGATTGGCTCACTCACATCAAGAACTGTTTTGAGCAAGACGCTAAGTGCGTAGGTGTTGGCGGATCGATCGTACTGAGTTGGCTAAGCAGCCGCCCGTCTTGGTTGCGGAAGCAGGAAGAGTACTTCTACGCCGCACACGATTTGGGATCGGAAGCTCGATTGATGCGATTCCCCGAATTTGCAATGGGTACGAACATGGCTTTTCAAACCTCCGCCCTAAAGCATATAGGAGGGTTTCCGACGAATTTCGGATACAATTCGGCCGCCGGTACGATCTTGCCCAATGAGGAGCTCTTCGTCTCTTACTCCCTCCACCAAACTGGAAGTCACATGTGGTATCTGCCCCAAGCGCGAGTCCAGCATTTGATTGACAACGAGAGAGCGTCGGTCGATTGGTTCCTCCGGCGAGCGGGCGCGCAGGGGACCGCCGATGCAAGACTCGTCAAGAGCTTTCGTCGCTACGGGGTATTGCGACTGAATTTAACGTTATGGTTACGCCGCGTCGCCCTCGAACGCGCTCGTCTTCGGCTGCGCCTCTGTCGTCAAACCGGCGACACTCCGACCAAAGTGCTCTTCAATGTGAAGCTCCGTTACAATCAAGGCTTTTTGGACGAATGGCGCTGACTCCGATCAGGGTACGACGCAAAAGCGAATATGTTGGTTCCTTTACGAAGACAATCCGAAAGGATGCGAAGCGCTGGAGAATGCGCCTTTCCAGCCGGGGCCGAAACTCCACGATAGTTCGTCAGCACGCAGGGCAAGAACCCGTTGCTCTATGTTACTAACGTCTGGAATCTTCTCGGCGTGCGAAGATTTCACGCAGCGATTTTGCTGAGTTGATTGGCGTCCGCGTTCCGAGCGGCGATGAGCGCGGAAATAATTCGTCGTCCTTTATCCGTGAGCTGATAGCGGTGGGTGGAATGAAACCGGTCGCTCAAGTTCCTATGTGGATCATGTATCTGTATGCGATTGCGGGAGAGTGCGAAGGGAGGCTCTTCGGACGATTGCCTCGCTTTTCGTTACTATGGGCGCGATCCGCAAACCATTTTCATTTTTACAGTTCGGACAAGGCTAGGCGGGAACTTGACTACAATCCGATTGATTTCCGCGCAATGATCCAGCGAACGGCAGATGCGTTAACACGGGATAAAATGTTGTGACACGGATGTTTCTGACGGTTGCCATCTGTACCTTCAATCGTGCAAAGGAATTAAGCCGAGCTGTGGAGAGTGTCCTTCAACAAGATTTTCCCAAAGATAGTTACGAAATCCTCATCGTAGATAACCATTCCACCGATCAGACCGCGGAACTTGGCCAGGGGTTGGAAGGAGCGCATCGGGGTCTGGTACGCTATTTTTATCAACCGGTGCCAGGACTCTCCGTCAGCCGGAATGCGGCCGCTCAGAACGCAAAAGGCGATATCGTTATCTATTTAGACGACGACGCGGTACCGCACCCGGAGTGGCTTCTGACATACCAGAACATTTTTTCTGCGCATCCAAATTGTTTCGGAGCTGGCGGTACGATCCGTCTGATATGGGAAAATGAAAGGCCCCTTTGGCTTCGTAACGAGGACGAAGCGCTTTATACCGCGTACGATTTAGGGAGAATCGAGCGCCGGATGTCCCCTCCGGAGTTTCCAAGGGGCGCGAATATGGCATGGCGAAAGAATATCCTGCTGAAGCTCGGCGGATTTCATCCGGACACGGGTTACGACGCCTCAAAGAACGCGCTCGTATCCAACGAAGAAAAATACATGGCCTACCTTGTCTATAACCGCGGAGGGGAGATTTGGTTTGCACCGAGTGCGACCGTGGATCACCGGATCGATCAGACAAGAGCAACCCCCTCCTATTTTCTTCGAAGAGTCTATTTTCAGGGTGTCGCGGACGCTCGTTTTAGTAAATTCATTTTCAGGCGTACGGCGCCGTGGAAGATACTCCGCCGTATGATTCACAAGATGGCTTTTTGGCGCGCAACGGCCATGCTCCGCTGGATTCCTGAATCGGAGGAACACCCCGAGTACGTCCTTTACCGGGCCAAAGAAGAATATAATCGCGGCTATCTAAGTGAACTGAATTGACCGTAATGAAAGAGATCGTTCTCGAAAATCAACGGCTCCGAGTCGCCGTGCTTCCGGAGGCGGGAGGCCGGATTGAATCCTTCGTCGACAAGTGTTCCGGGCGGGACTGGATCTGGAGAAACGCCCGGCTAAAACCGCAGGCCCATCCCCTTTTCACATCGTACGACGACGTTTGGGCGGGCGGCATCGAGGAACTCTTTCCCAACGATCTTGAACAGAAGATCGGTTCCTACCGCCTCCCGGATCATGGCGAACTTTGGTCTCAACCCTGGCGCTTGCTGGAGACAGACGGCTCAAGATTAACACTGAGCATTCGAACGCAGGTTTACCCATGTACGGTGCAAAAGCGACTCATCTTGCAGGAATCATGTCTGACGATTTCATATACTTTGGAGAACATCGGAAACGAGTCGTTGCCATATCTCTTTAAGCTACATCCGGCTTTCGCCGTCACCTCCACGGACATTTTATGGCTTCCGGGTGGAGAGTTTTCGCGCGTGGACTCACAATTCTCGACGATGATCCGACAAGACGGATGGTTTCGATGGCCTGGAGAAGAGCAAATCGACCAGTGCAGAGGCCCTGCGTCGCAGCTGCGTGAGTTCGTCTACGTCCGGAATTTGCCCGAAGGTCTGTGTGGCGTAAAAGACCCCACGACCGGGCGATCGGTTCGCATCCGGTTTCCGATCGATGTCCTTCCCTATTGCTGGGTCTTCATGACCTATGGCGGATGGCGCGGCCACCAGGTGGTGGTTCTGGAGCCTTGCACGACCTATCCCAAGGATTTGAACGAAGCGATTCGGCGCCGCTCGACTCCTTTTTTGGAACCGGGAGGCGTGCGAAAGTTCGACGTGCGGTTTGACGTGGGGGCTGCGGAATGAAAACTCCCAAGGTTTCCGTCATCATCCGATGCTTTAACGAAGCCCATCACATCGAGAAGCTCCTTTCGGAACTGGCGCGACAAAGTTACCGACATTTTGAGATCCTCGTCGTCGACAGCGGTTCAACGGATCAAACCGTGGAGCTGGCGGGCAAATATTCTTGTCGAATCCTCCATATCGAGCGCCGGAAGTTCTCGTTCGGAGCCTCACTGAACCTGGGCTGTCGCAACGCCCAGGGCGAAATCATCTGCACGATCAGCGCCCACGCATACCCCTCGGATCGCGAATGGCTGAAACATCTCATAGCGCCTTTTTCGGACGCTCAAATCGGCGTGGCTTACGGGAGACAGCGCGGCGCTGAATCCACGAAATTCAGCGAGCATCGGATTTTCCGGAAATGGTTTCCGGAGGAGGCGGCCCCCTCGGCCAACGGGCCTTTTTGCAACAATGCGAATTGCGCGGTCCGCCGTTCCGTGTGGAAGGAGCTGCTCTATGATGAGAGCCTTACCGGCTTGGAGGATATTGAGTTCGCCCAGCGAGTCATTCAACGAGGTCTCAAAGTGCGATACGTCCCCTCGGCCTCGGTCGTTCACGTCCATGAGGAGGCGTGGATCCAAATATTCAATCGGTACCGCAGGGAGGCGATCGCCTTGCAGCGCATTTATCCGAACGAGCATTTCAACGTCGGGGACCTCTTCCGCTTATGGACATCCAATGTCGGGTCGGATTGTTCGGAGGCTTCTGCCCGAGGGTTATTTCCGCGCGAAGCCTGGAGTATTTTGAAGTTCCGGTCCGCGCAGTTCCTCGGCACTTTTCGTGGATTTCACCAGCGCAAGCCGGTAGATTCCGAACTCAAACGTCATCTTTTTTATCCGGACGAACCTTGATCCAGAAACTGCCAGCCCTTTTACCCATGAAAGGGCACTCCGAGCGGGTGCCGAACAAGAACGTACGCCTCTTGGCCGGAAAGCCTCTTTGTCACCATATCCTTGAGGCCCTGGCTTCGGCGAAATATGTCGGAGACATTTACGTCGACACCGACTCCTCCGAAATCGCCGAGACGGCCAAGACTGCCTTCAACGCTCATATTATCGATCGCCCTCCCCGCCTGCGTGGAGATAGGATTCCGATGACCGATATCCTCGTCCATGACATCTCCTTGGTCGAGGGGGACGTTTTCCTTCAGACGCATGCCACCAATCCGCTCCTGCGACCTGAAACCATCGATGCCGCGATCGAGGCTTTCTTCTCCGCCCCGAACGTGGATTCGCTCTTTTCCGTCACGCCGCTTCAGACACGGCTCTATTGGGAAAATGGAAGGGCCATCAATCACGATCCCGCGGTCTTGCTCCGAACCCAGGACCTGCCCCCCGTCTACGAGGAAAACTCGAATCTCTATATCTTCACACGAACGTGCCTCGCGTCCACGGGCCGACGAATCGGGGAAAATCCGATTCTTTTCAAAATGTCCCGTGAAGAGGCGTTGGACATCGACACCGAGTACGATTTTCGGGTTGCGGAGTTATTCCATAAGGAGAAAAGAGGAACATGAAGAAGGCCCTGGTCAGCTGCCCCTACGCCTGGGAAAGCCTTTCCCAAGAGAAAGAACGGTTTGAAAAGGCGGGCATCGCGTTGATTCGGCCCGAGGCCGTGACCCAGCAATTAACGGAGGACGAATTATTGCGATATGCACCGGAGATCGCCGGCATTCTTTGCGGAGACGATCCGGTGAACGATCGCGTGATTCAATCCGCGCCGAAACTCCGCGTGATCGTCAAATGGGGCGTCGGAACGGACAACATCGACATCGAGGCCGCGAAGAAACGCAGAATTCAGGTTACGAACACGCCCGGTCTGTTCTCGGACGACGTGGCCGACGTGACCATCGCGTACATCGTTCTTCTCTTCCGCCGTCTCCACCAGATCGACGCGCGGGTTCGAAGCGGCGACTGGCATAAACCGATCGGGCGATCCCTGCAGGGGCGGGTTCTCGGAATCCTCGGCCTCGGGAACATCGGCCGCGCCGTCGCCCAGCGCGCGGTCGCAATGAAAATGGTGCCGATCGGTTACGACCCGGACTCAAAGGCGCAAGAGATCGCAAAAACCCTCGGCGTTGAAATCGTCGACCCGGACGTATTGCTTCAGAAAGCCGAGATCCTCACACTTCACTGTTCCTTGACGAAACAAACGCGCCACTTCATCGACGCCCGCTCCCTCGCCCGTTGCCGCAAAGGCGCCTTTCTCGTCAACACATCGCGCGGCGGCCTGATCGAAGAAAAGGCCCTCATCCAAGCTCTCGGCGACGGCACGCTGGCCGCAGCCGCCCTGGACGTTTTTGAAGCCGAACCGCTGGCCGCGTCCAACGCTCTCTGCGCGCATTCCAATGTGATTCTGGGCTCGCACAACGCCTCGCACACGCTGGAGGCCATTCAGGCCGTCAACAAAGCCGCGTATGAACTTCTTTTGAACGGATTGTCCCATGCCGCCTAAACGGGTCTGCATCGTCACGGGAGCGTCCCGCGGCACCGGCCTAGCCATCTCCGCGAAGCTCAAGAGCCTGGGATGGCTCGTCTTTGATGTGGATATCGACGTCCCGAAAAAAAATAACCGGCGATTCATTCGCTGCGATCTGGCGGACCCGAACTGCGGAAACATCCTTTTGAGGAATTTGAAACATCACGCCGTTCGGCGTGTCGACGGCCTGGTGAACAATGCCGCCGTATGCCCGTCACGATCCGCGATTGAATTCACCCTGGAGGAGTGGAATCGAACAATCGCCGTAAACCTTCGGGCCCCTTTCCTTCTGTCTCGAGCCCTCTGGCCTCTTCTGCGCTCCGCAAAGGGAGCCATCGTCAATGTCGCGTCCGTACACGCGCGAGCGACCCGCCCCAAGATGTCCGTCTATTCGGCGAGCAAAGGAGGTCTTGTCGCCCTGACTCAAGCGCTGGCGTTGGAGTGGGCTCCCTATGGAATCCGCGTAAACGCCGTTTTACCCGGAGCGATCAAAACGCCGATGCTCATCCAAAACCTCCGCGGGTCGGGGATTTCACTCAAGAAACTTGAAAAATCGATTCCTCTCCGCCGTGCGGGTTCCGCGCTCGAAGTAAGCGAGCTTGTAACGTTTCTCTTATCTCCCGCCTCATCGTTCGTTACCGGGCAGACATTCGTAGCCGATGGTGGAGTTCTTGCTCAACTCTCGACAACATGAAGCTTATTCTTGCCATCCGCCGAGCGCCTTAGACCTTTTGCAACCGCTTCAAGCAGCGACGAATCGGGCCTCGGACAAAACGTTCGGCCAAGTAGTTTAGATTTCGTTCGGGGCGAATTCGTCCCTGCACACCGAATCGTTTTAGGGCGTCGTTGGCCGCTTGAATGCGCGAAAGATAGTTTTCCACGTAATGGGTCCGTGCCTCCGTGCCGTACCATTGATTGGCGCCGTGAACCCGATAAACCCCCAAGGGGTCCGATAGCGTAAGAACCTTTCCGAATATCGGCAAGGGGCGAGTCAAGACCACATCGGCACAAATTTTCCAGCTTTCGTCCAGAGGGGCAATTCGATTCAAGACCGAACGTCGAATCGTCAAACCGCTCGTGGCCGTGAAAAAATCCGTATTTCCCGATCGAAAATAATCGCGCAAAGTGATGACCGGAGGGAGAATCTCGGGATAGATCCCCTCCCTCTGATTTTCCTTCGGGGGTTCCCGTCGAATTTCCAAATAGTGCTGAATACAAACGACGTCCTGATCATGGATTTCTCTTCTCGTCGTCTCCAATTTTCGCGGAAACCAGTAATCATCCGCGTCGAGGAAGGCCACCCACTCACCTCGGGAACTGGCTATGCCAAGATTGAGGGCGGCGGCTTGTCCCGAGCGTTCTGTTCGAATGGCCCGCAGTATCTTCGAATGTCTATGGGTCCAGTCCTCCAATAGCTTCCAGGAGCCATCCGTCGAGCCGTCGTCTATTACGATAATTTCTATCGGCGATAGAGTCTGCTCCAGAGCGCTCTGAATGCATGGACCGAGGAAATGCCCATAGTTGTGATTCAATATCACCACTGAAAAGGAATCCGGACTCATGTTCACAACGTCAGACCCAGTCGCGCCGTTGTTTCACCCCACGCCCCCGCACTCCAGAGGGCCAACCACCGAATGCGGTTTGCGATCGAACCCAATTCCTGACTACGCGTGACCCGTAAGAGGTCGTGAGGCGTGCACGTTGGGTTGAGATCTATCCCGTGCAGTCGACGGACGTTCCAATTGGAAAACTTGATGTTCTTCACGAGCCGAAGCATGTGAAAAAAGCGCATCCGTTGCTTGGCAATCAGGTGGCTTACTTTCAAGACAGGGAAATATCCTGTCTTCCATCCATGACGCAGCAAAGTATAAATCAGATCCGCATCCTCGCCCGACACGAGCGAAGCACCTCTTCGTCCGAATCGCAAGTGAACCGGCGACGACTCGACTATTTCTACGTATTGCATCACAGCCGAGCGCCGTACCGCCAGACCCGCTCCGATCGGGCACCACGGCCCCCATTTCAATTCCGTGGACAAGATCACTTGATCGCCGAACTCCCGGCACGCCAGATAGTTCCGCCATGGAGGTAACCAAGAGGGCTCTTCTTTTTCAAACAAGGGTAAAATCCGACCGCCGGCCGCGCCCACTTCCGGGTGCTGTTCGAAGATCTCACGCACGTTTTGGAGATAGAACCGGTCCAAAACGTTGTCATCATCCACAAAGACGAGAGTAGCTCCCTTGCTTTCGCGAATGCCGCGCAACCGCGCGTTCGTTAAGCCAAGTCGCGGCTCATTTACTTCCAAATCGGGGCGGCAAATATATAGTTTCTCGAATGCCTCGTTCGCGGACGTTGAAGCATTGTCGACTACGATAAATTCCCACTCTTTCCGGTCCAGGCTCTGGGCCGAAATAGCCCTCAGCGTACTCTCAAAATAGTCCGCGCGTGGATTATGCGTACAGAGAATGAGGCTGATCAACGGCACAGAGGGAATATCATTTGCGTTTCTTCACATCAAGCGTAGGCCCGTCAACAGTTCGGCCTTGTCATAACGAATCAATTCAGATTCGATACGTTCTGAATGGAATGATTCGGTATGGATTCCATAGAAATACCATCGGTAGCTCTTCTGGAACAGCATCATCTTCAAGTCGAGGAGATCCGCTCCATTTGCAAAGCGCTACAAATCCCGCTCGGTTGGCATTACTTGCTTGATCTCGTGTGGACCCATAACAAACTACAACCCAAATCTGGCATGGTGGTTCTGGATGCGGGAGCCGGCTATGGACCCATGCAGTGGTGGCTGGCTGCCAAAGGCGTGAGTGTCGTCAGTGTAGATCGCTCCAATCGGTCAGTCCCCCCAACGCGATTTCGCGATTGGACGATTTTAAAGGGATTACGAGAGGAAGATTTGACAAAAGCTTCCCGCTGGATCGACTGGAAAAAGAGTATGTGGAATCTTTTCGGTAAGGCCCCCTGCCGACGGAATGATGCCTCTGACCGCGGCACTGTGTCTTTCTACCACCAGGACCTGACATCCTTGCGAGACCTGCCGAGCAACTCGTTTGACGCTATTGTGTCGATCTCGGCTCTCGAACATAACGCCCCGAACCTTCTTCGGGAAATCGTGACCGAACTTCTGCGGGTTCTCCAACCGGGGCAACCCTTGCTGGCCACACTCCATGCGGCGAAAGAAAGGGATTGGTTTCACGAGCCATCGAAGGGTTGGTGTTACACGGAAGGTTCGCTCAGAAAGTTATTCCGCCTCGAGCCGGGCGCAACGTCGAATTATCATGAATATGATTTTCTGATGCAAAACCTGCGCGATTCCGCTGAACTTCGAAAGAACCTGGATCCGGTTTACTTCCAGTCGGGGCGAAGTGGAATGCCTTGGGGGGTCTGGAACCCTGAGTATCAGCCCGTGGGGATAATGAAGATTAAAGCACAAGCGAACCGCACCTAGTGACTCGGAATGCCAACGGCCTGACGCTTAAATCCAATAGTATCGCTGCGATATCAGACTCCGGTTGCTTCCATGCGCCCGGTGGGCAATAAGCGGGCCCACAAGAGAAATTGCTTTGTGCGTTTCATCCCCTCGGCGACAGAGACTTTCGGTTCAAACCCAAGAACTCGCCTGGCCTTTTCGCAGGAGACGCGTGCCTGCATGGAGTAGAGCGGAAGTCTCCTCAAATCTCCGATTAAGATCGGTTTTTCAAATTCGGTGTTATCGGTCCTCTTTTCCAGCCGTCTTGTTCGAGTGAGTAAACCGCGGGCGATACGTGCCCTCCAAGAGGATGGCAAAAATCGAAAGATTTTTTCATACAATCTTGCGATGGCCGGGATACTCCCAAGCTTTTCTCGAAACACAGGATCCATCAGCAATTTTAACATCGCCCCCATCGAAGCCGATGTCCAACTCTGACGTTCCAGTACCCGAAGGTCGTTCATGGATATCTCTACGGTTCCGGACTGGCCGAGCATCTTCTCATAAAATCCGTAAAATTCCTTCCAAGTAATGGCGTCGGGACCGGACAGAAAGATATCCAAACCCTCGGCCTTTTCCGACTCCGCCGCCAAAACCAGCCCCTGGACGACATCATCGATGTAAACGGCGTTGCAAATCCCGCTCCCTTGATTCAAGAGAGGAATGCGCCACTGTTTCATCTTTCGAACGGGGTTCACCGTCCACGTTGTCGCATAGGGTCCAAATACAATCGACGGATAAACGACCGTGAGCCGAAGGCCCTGCTCGTGTCGGGCCCTAAGCAATAATTGCTCTATGGCCAGTTTTGTTTGGGAATACGAGTCTCCTCTTATCGCTTTTTTGGGGGTTGACTCATCCAAGATGGCGGACCCCGTAAGGCCAAAAACGTCGATCGAACTCACGTGGACAACTCGCGCACCATTGCTTGCGGCACTTTCAGCGACATTTCGCGCACCCTTTAGATTGTTTCGTTTGATCTCCCGCCACGTACCTTTGAAGTCATAGGCGCAGTGAAATACCGTGTCGCACCCTTCCAGCGCCGATTTCACCGCATCCAAATCGGTCATATCCCCCGGTCTAAATTCCACGGGAAACCTCGCGGCTTGGGCGGCCGTACGCCAGTCGCGAACGAGAATCCTTATCTTAATATTTCCCCTACGACAGAGGAATTCGGCGAGCCGGCTTCCGATGAAGCCGGTCCCCCCTGTAATCAAAACTTTTTCCATCGATACCGCCCGATCATGAACCGATCGGTGTCTCCCAGGGATATTCCAGCGGTTGTCGCCGGTCGACGCAAGCCCGGATCAGGCGAATGACTTCGGTGGCGTCCTTACCCGTCGAGGTCGGCGTGCCTCTCCGCCCCACCGCGTTTCTAAAATCCTCCAACTGCTCCACAAAAAGATCTGAAAACCCTCGATGAATCGGGCGCCCGTGTACTGCCGTCGCGGCACCTCCCGAAAATACCGGTTGACCATCGGATCCCATCAATTGCACGATGTTGTCTCGGAGTCCCAATACGGCAGAAGCGTTGGATCCATAAACCGTGAGGATATTGGATAAATCTCGTGTTCGACTGAGTTCGATTCTTCCCTTCACGCCCGATTTCGTTTGCAGCACAATTTCACTATTGGCTTCGACCCCTCCCAAGGCGTCATCTCGATACGAAACGACACCCAGTTCGCCGAACCAGAGTCGAAGAAGATCTAACGTGTGGGGTCCTGTGTCCATCAATACGCCGCCCGCTCGTTCGCGGCTGAATTGAAAGCCCGTCGTCACAGGCCAATTAAATACGTTGCCCTCGCACGCCTCGAAAGACCGAAGTTCACCAAGCATTCCGCTGCGGATGATCCATTGAGCCACTTTCACGTGGGGATAAAAGCGTCGAATATGACCGACGGCTAAAATCCGCTTGTTTCGCTCCGCTTCCTCACAAATTGCGGTGCATTCTTGAACCGTCGGTGCGAGAGGCTTTTCAACGAGAAGATCGAGCCCTTCGGAAAGAAGCTTCAAAGCCATTTCCGCATGGAGGTGGTGCGGAACCGCCACGATCGCCGCGTCCGCAATCTTGCCGATCCCGTTCGCGTCCCGCTGTATTCGACCTATTCCGTAAACGTGAGCCAAATCGCGCGCCTTCTTTTCGTCCACATCCACTAAACATGTGACTTCTAAACCTTTAGCGCGGGAAATCGCCGGGAGATGACCCATTTCCGTTACGGCCCCGCATCCTACGATACAAATACGCAAATCCCGCTCTCAGTCTTTGCTGTCCAGAGGTTTGCGGGCAATGGCATAACACAAATTCAATTGTCGCGGGTCGATTCGCCGGATGAGCAAGTCGGCGATCCTGGCCCAATGAAAACCTGCCTCATGATGGCGCGCCAAGTAAGTAACCCACTCCCAGCGCCCGCTGTCCAGAACGGGATACCATGAAGAAAGCAGCTGCAAGAGCTTTACACTGGACAACGGCTGTTCAGTATCCGATTCCGGGATCTCGACTTCGTAGACGCGGCCTCTTTTCATTCGATTATCGAGAACCACCAATCCCATGCCCAAATAGGTAATCGCCTTTGTTAAGAACGATTCGCGACGATCCGCGGCGGGATCGAGCACCAGAACAAAACCGCCCGGCTTCAAGATCCGGCCGACTTCATTCATCAATTTCTCCGGATTCCGCCAGAAATGATGGACGACACTCACCAGCACAACGGCGTCTGCGATGCCGCTTCTCACCGCCGCTTCTTCGGCGTCACCCACCCAATAACTTCCCTTTCCCAAGTTTTTGGCCACTCGAGCGCCATCGGCTGAAATATCAAATCCAAAACAATTGAGACGCGGAAACGCCTCCTTTAGAAGGGTGAGGTTCACCCCAGCTCCACTTGCGAATTCAACAACCGTCGAATCTTTGCCCGCGAGCGACTTGAGATATCTGCTAAAAGGAGCCAACGTGTGACGTCGATAAGGATGCCGTAACCACCATTCAAACATCGATGGCGTATAGTAGTCGCGGTAAATCTGCGCCTCCAAACGCTTTTCCAACGCCGTATTTGCGAACTTGGGTTCAGCCATTTCTATTCAATACGTCATCCAACGACATCCGTGGAAATACTTCCAGCTTACCCCCCGCCGTAGCATTTATTATCGTTCGGCCCCGCTTTTCAAAAAGTATCTTCGCCGCGCGATACGCGAGTTCCATTCGTTCCACTTTCGGATCGTGCCACCGATATCCGGGCCCGAAATAGTCGGGATGAAAATGGTTTCGATCCTGCGACTTCGAGTGAACCACAACACCGTCCACCTTGTCTTCAGAAGAAGGTGGCGCATACGTATGGTCGATACCCATTAAGTACACCGTTCTTGCACCAAGGTAGTAGGCCAATTGCAAATTGAGAAACGTCACGGTGCCGCCCCAAAACGCCCAGAAATCAAATCTGGATGAAAACTTTGGGAAACGCGGATACCGCCTTAGGAAATTGATGTAAATCGTATCCTCGTCCGGCGGAAGAAAACCTCGAAGATCAAACGGTATCAGTTTGGTGAAACCTCTCAATTTACGAATATCGCCCGCCCGATCCTCGGCCACGAGGCGGTCTTCTACGGTGTAGTAGGTCGGCCGGAAAGTTGTCTCCGGGAACATGAGAAATATGTTGTTGCAGGCGATGGTGATCTTGCCTGCCAGTTGTTCCAATGCGTGCCTCTTCAAGCTGGGTCCGTTCCCGATCACAAAAATATCCGAACCCAGGTGAAGATTTTTCAGGCGCCTTAAGCGATTTTCATTTTCCGACAGAGGGATTCCGAGGGCACCCAAACCGAAACGCAGGGTGCGAACGGACGTGCGGCAGGCGCCAAGGAAGTTTGTCCCAAATGGGTGAGTCATTCGAAGCGGCAGTATTGCCGGGCAGCGCATTATAGCCAATCTGACTCAAGCTGTGTTAAATTGCGCCCAGAACACCTCGCACTCTTTCTTTACTACGTGTGGAAGCGTGTTTCGCTCCCATGAACTACGTTTCAGAGTGAATGTCAGACGCCATGACGCTGGAAGAAGGCCGACCTGAAGCTCCCGTGCAACACATCACTTCTCCCCTTCGATGGGTCGGTTTCGGATTTAGAGACATCGTCGTTTTTCGGGAGCTTCTCTATTTTCTCACGTTGCGCGATATTAAGGTTCGGTACAACCAAACCGTCCTGGGCATCGCATGGGCTCTGCTTCAACCCCTTTTTTCGATGCTCATCTTCAGCCTGATCTTTCTTCGATGGGCGGGTTTGCATTCACCGGGTCGCTTTGATTCTCTGACGATTTTGACGGCGTTGGTGCCTTGGCAGCTTTTTTCCTACGCCCTGACACAGTCCTCGAACCGACTTCTGGATGACGCCGGGTTGATTCGGAAGGTATATTTTCCAAGGATCCTTATACCCATCTCGTCTGTATTGGCGGGGCTTCTCGATTTCGCATTCGCGCTTTTACTTTTGCTCCTTTTTCTTATCGTTTCCGGCATTACGCCCTCTTGGAGAATTATTCTTGTCCCGCTGATGGTCGCGATGACGCTGGCCTCTGCATTAGGCGTCGGTTTATGGTTGTCGGCGCTGAATGCACGGTTTCGAGACGTCAAGTACACCGTCCCTTTCCTAAATCAGGTGTGGTTCTTTCTGACCCCAATCGTTTACCCGGATTCACTCATCCCGGAGGCCTGGAAACCCATTTGGAACTTGAATCCGATGACCGGCGTCGTGAATGGCTTTAGATGGGCTTTTCTCGGGAATCCATTCGATATGACCCCATATTTTCTGACTTCAGTTTTGGTGACCGTTCTTCTTTTGCTTTCCGGCTGGTTGTTTTTTCGCGGCATGGAGCGATCTTTTTCTGATTGGTTATAAGCGACACCCATGAAAAGACTCGCCATCGAAGCCTTCGGGTTGAGCAAAAAATACCGGGTGGGAAGCAAGAGATATCACGATTCCACGCTCAGAGAGGCCCTCGTTTCCGTGGCGCGCCGGTTAAGATCCTTGTCATCGCCAAAAAGCGAAGATCTATGGGCGTTGCGCGACGCCACTTTTGAAGTAGAGGAAGGAGAGGCCCTTGCGATCGTCGGCAGAAATCGCGCAGGGAAAAGTACGCTTCTGAAAGTTCTGGGCCGAATCACGTTCCCGACCGAAGGACGCGCACTGATTCGAGGACGGGTCGGCTCACTTTTGGAGGTCGGCATGGGCTTTCATCCCGACCTAACCGGACGGGACAATATTTTTCTAAATGGAGCGATCCTTGGAATGAAA
Organism: Bdellovibrionota bacterium; assembly: GCA_035292885.1. Classification (NCBI taxonomy): domain Bacteria; kingdom Pseudomonadati; phylum Bdellovibrionota; species Bdellovibrionota bacterium. The sequence goes on from DATDPG010000085.1 coordinate 30,081, forward strand.
AGAGAAGAAATCCGACGGAAGTTCGACGACATCGTCGATTTTGCCGGAATCGAACGCTTCCTGGACACCCCGGTGAAACATTATTCCAGCGGTATGTACATGCGGCTTGCATTTGCGGTTGCGGCGCATTTGGAAACAGAAATTCTGCTGATCGACGAAGTTCTCGCCGTGGGAGACGCACAATTTCAAAAAAAATGCCTGCAACGAATGAAGGACGTCACGGGTGCGGGTCGCACGATCCTCTTCGTCAGCCATAATATGGCTGCCGTCAAACGATTGTGTCAGAGGGCGATCCTGCTTTCGGATGGCCGAATGATCGACCAAGGTCCGACCGCCGAAATTGTCGAGCGATATTTGGCGGGCCAAACTACGCAGACAACGAGTGTCACGTATCCGGACGATGCCCTCAAAACCATGCGCATCCGCGGCGTTGAACTGCTCGGTCCCACAGGTGAACTGGCGGAGAAGATTTACGGAAGTAGGGGTTTTCGAGTGCGGATAGCTTACGACGTCAACGAACCCGTCCACTCGGCATTCGTCTTGTGTCGCGTTCATGTGGAAGATGGAGTGACACTATTCAGCACCACCGATACGGACCTCGATCCGGGCCGGCTCGAGACGCGCAAAACAGGCTCTTACGTGACCGAATTTACGGTCCCGCCGAAACTATTGGCGGAAGGACAGTACTTCGTGTCGGTGAGCGTAGGAATTCCTTATCAATTCAACTTTGATCATAGGCTCGAGGCCCTAAGTTTTATGCTGGAAGACGACGGCAGCGAAACGCGCGAATGGCTTTACCGGAGCCGGCCGGGATATTTGGCGCTTGATTTTGAATGGAGAACCACTCACTGCGACTTTGTCGGATCAAAGCGCTGATCGTTCCTCGCGACGTCCTGCCCTCTTAGGTTAGGTAATGGAAGGTTTCTTGGCTGAAAAGACGGCCGACTCTTTCTTGGCTTCATCCCAGAGATACGAGGCAAAATGCGTGAATCCGCGCAGTTTCCTCGTGAAGTCTTTCCAGTGGGCGTTCTTGAGGGCGAATTTCAGCAGGTACATCGGCCGGAAGTAAAAGTTCCGAAGACCTCGATCTACGCCGGCTTTGACTTGCTCCTTGGTCAACCCCGGATAGCTCACGACGCCTGTCTGCTCGCCCTCCGGATCGAGCCACTTGTTCCAGTCTTTGGTCTGGAGATGGCCGTTTTCCTCGCAATACTCGAAATACTTGGTCCCGGGGAAAGGCATGGCCGCGGAAAACTGAAGCGTGTGTAGACCGAGATTCTTGGCGAAATCGACGGTTCTGTCGATCGTCTGCGGGGTCTCTCCCGGCAGGCCGATGACAAACGTCCCATGCACATCCAGACCGGCCTCTTTCGTGCGAACCATGAACTCCTCAGCCTGTTCCACCGTGGCCCGTTTCTGGATGTTGTTGAGGATCTGCTGATCCCCCGACTCAAATCCTACGAGAAGCTCGCGACAGCCCGCTTTCTTGAGCATCTTCATCATATGAACGTCCGCCGTATCGACGCGGGCGTTGACGGAAAACGTGACTTTGAGATTTCGGCGGAGAATCTCCTCGCAGATCCCTAAAGCCGTCGGCTTATGAAGTGTGAAGGTGTCATCTTCGAAAAAGAACTCGCCGCCCTTCACCACTTCCGGACAGATTTTGATGTCGTACTCCATTTCGTCGACCACCCGTTCCGGTTTTCGGACACGAAGCTTGTGGCCGTGCATGACCTGCGGCCAGAGACAAAACGTGCATTTGTGGGGGCAACCGCGGCCCGAAAAAATGTCGATGTAAGGATGAAGCTTCGTGCCGTCGAAGTACTTCAAAAGATCGAGCTGATGCCAAGAAGGATAAGGAAGCTCGTCCAAATCTTCGATCAATGGCCTGGGCGGATTCTTTTGAATGTCCCCGTCGTTCCAATAGACAAGGCCGAGGACTCCCTTGAGGTCGGGATAATTCAAAATCGCGTCGCGCACGGTGAAGTCGTATTCACCGACCGCAACCATATCGACCGCGCCTTCAGCCCGGCGGAGCGTCTGCTCGGGAAGCGAAGAGGCGTGCGGCCCGACCATGATTACAATCGAGTGGGCCGCCTTAGCTTTGACAAGACGGGCACACTCGATGTCGGATTGTATCGATGGAGTTGTGGAGTCCAGTACGACAAAGTCCGGTTGTTCCTTGGCAATTAGAGTTTCAAATTCCGGACGCCCCCAATCTCGGGCCGGAAAATCATAAATATGGGCATCCACACCCGCCTTTTCGAGAACTGCGGTGGCGTACGCGAGCCAATCGGGGGCCCGTAAGACCCGGCCACGAGTCTTGGCCGCCCAACGTTGGGTCCGGCAAAAATCCTTCACAAAAGGCTCGTTAATGACCAATGTTTTCATTCAGCCTGTCCTTTCGATGTCGAGTCGGTTTCCTCGCGACGGAAGCGTTAAGACTATACTGTTCTTTCGAGGGGTTAAATATTTTACCACAACCGATGGTTACGGGAGAAACGCGGCAACATCCCGCAATGCTTAGGATTTATGCCCTTGTACCTCGTCGGTTGAATTGCCTGGTGGAGACGGGTTACGCCGCCGAAGCAGTTGATTCTTTCTTGAGCTGACTCAGGTTGAGGATTTGGACCTCGATAATTCGGCCCTTCTTGTCTTCACAGAATGCAAACCCCTCTTTCACATATGAGCGGGCCTCTACGCCGGGCAAAAGTTTAATAGACGCATAGTCGGATTCTCGATCAACGTAGATCCGTGGAAACGTGACCCGCTTCACGTTCTTTCGAACCGAACCATAACGGTGATGACGACCCATAGTGCCTGCTCCTTTCGTTCCAAAATGACCGCAGCAACGTCATTACCTCGTCGACCCTTCAATCTCTTGCCGAAGATCCATTTCGGCCCCTGCGGAATTCGATAATCCGGCGTCTCAATGATGCCGCGTATCTCGTCCACGGTGATGCGTCGCTCCATCATTCGAGTTGCAGCATGCGGCGACAAAACCCATTTTATCAGTTTCTTCCGGCGAATTCTGCTGGACGGCATTAAGGATTCTTCTCATTCGTAGGCTAAAAAGTTCATAAATGCGATATAAATTTTAGTCCTTCATAATCTGCGACAAGATCGAAACAATATGCCTCAACTCTTGGAATTTGAGTCCGTTTCAAAGCGTTTCCCGTCCCGGGAACTGTTTACGGATCTTTCCTGGGGCATGGCCGCTGGCGAACGGGTTCTTCTTAGAGGGGCTAACGGATCCGGGAAGACGACGCTTCTCAAACTGATTGCGACGTTGATACGCCCCACTTCCGGAACGATTCGAATCCACGGCCGGTCGATCTGGACCCATCCGCTGGAGACCCGGAAATGCTTTGCTTATCTCTCTCCGGACGAGCGTTCGTTTTATTGGAAGTTGACCGGTACGCAAAATCTTCGTTTTTTTGGAAGGCTTCAATATCTGTCTTCAAAAGAGCTTGCCGAACGAAGTGAAAGACTCGCATCCGCATTCCAGCTCGACAAAGATCTAGACCGCCCTTTTCAGGAATACTCTTCCGGGATGCGGCAGAAGCTCTCCCTGATACGAGCACTCATGCTCAATCGCTCCCTTTATCTCTTGGACGAACCGGACCGCCATTTGGATGCCGAAGGGTTGGCGGCGCTCGAAACGATTCTTGGAGAAAAGATTTCCTCGGGCGCGGCGGTCTTGGTAGTGACGGCCGCCCCTTCTACGGCGCTCGGTGGCAAGAGCTACGTTCTGGCGGATGGCCGAATCCGTGAGAATCACACATGATCCGCGCACTGCTCGCGTTTCCCGCGAAAGAATGGCGGCTTTACCGCAGCTACCGCCTCGCCCTCATCCTCAATCTGACGAGTGTTGCTTTCGGCGTCTTTACGTTTTTCTTCGTGGGCCGGATGTTCGCGGACAGTTCCAATCCCTATTTGGCGAGATTCGGGGGAAACTATTTTCCTTACGTTCTTGTGGGGATCGCCTCGAGCAATCTTTTGGTCTCCATGCTCAACGGCCTCGCCATGAATTTACAGCGGGAGCAGGACACCGGAACATTGGAAGCGATCTTAGTTTGCCCCATCCCGGAAGCCGTCGCGCTCCTCGGCTTGGTCCTCTGGAATCTCTTCCTCTCCCTTCTGACCGGCGTGGGTTACCTCGCAGGCGGCTACCTCTTGGCCATGCTCCCGCTGGCAATCATGCCTATTCTGAAGGCACTCATTGTTTTTGTTCTTTCCGCGGGGACTTTTCTTGGCCTCGGCGGCACGGCCGCCGCCTTCATCCTTTACTTCAAACGTGGGAATCCAATCAGCTGGATCTTTTCGAGTCTCTCCATTCTCCTTGGCAGCGTGTATTTTCCCCTCGAAATCCTTCCTCGGGCGGTCCAGCACTTGGGGCGCCTTCTCCCTCTTGTTCATGCAACGGAAGGCATGCGGATGGCTCTTCTGGAAAACGCGCCGCTGGCGGTATTAGGTCCCAAGCTTCTGATATTGTTTCTTTTTTCAGTTATCTTTGCCCCCCTGGCCATCATTTCTTTGAAGTATGCGCTCTGGCGGGTTCGTGAGGCTGGGACCCTGAGCCATCAGTAACTTGAGGCGTTGACCCGCGCGGATCTCGGCTGTTATGATTCTGCCGTCGAGTAGGCTTTCGATGTCAGCCTCCCCCCGCGACGATAAAACGATCAAGCATCCGATCCAGGATCTTTTAAACGCCGTGGCCGGCGTGAAAGCGAATTTCGTCGTTTTGGCCGGTCAAGACATCGGGCGAAAGTACGAAATCAAAAAGGCGGAGCTCGGCATCGGACGATCCGAGCAAAGCGATATCTTCATCGATGACCCCGATGTCTCCCGCAACCACGCAAAGATCGAAGTCTTAAACGACTCGATTATTGTGCAGGATTTGGGAAGCACCAACGGAACCCTCGTGAACGGAAAGGCGATTACCCGGCATCAACTGATGGACGGCGACCGCGTTCAGGTCGGGAATCTCACGATTCTCAAATTCAACTTCCTCGACAACATCGAAGATACGTTCAACGAGCAACTCTACAACCAGGCCAACAAGGATTTTCTGACCCAAATCTACAACAGAAAATACTTTCTGGACCGGTTGAAAATGGAATTCAGCTACTCCCGCCGCCACGAAGTCCCCCTTTCGCTCATCATGTTCGACATCGATCATTTCAAGAAAATCAACGATACGCACGGACATACCGCCGGAGACCTCGTGCTTCGGGAGTTGGCCGCGCAAATTTACGCCGTGAAGCGGCAAGAAGACTTATTCGCCCGGTTCGGCGGAGAGGAGTTCGTTCTGTTGCTGCGGGACACTCCCAAAGAAAACGCGATCCAAACGGCTGATAAGCTGCGAAGCCGCATCGAGGAGACGCAGTTCACGTTCGAAGACCAAAAGATCCCCATCACGATCAGCATCGGCGTGGCGACGTTCTTCAGCAATAACTATAAGAACTACGAAACGTTTTTCCGTGCGGCGGACAATTACCTCTATCGGGCCAAAAAAGAGGGTCGGAACTGCGTTCAATTCGCCAAAGACGGTATTTCGGTGAAAACTGAAATCCGGACGTCGCACTGAGGCGCGCTGTTGCCCCCTTCCTTGACCTGGGATCGAGCGCACGAACTTTTCCTGGAATCTCTGAGGACCTCTCGCGGTCTCTCCCCTCACACCGTGGATGGCTATGCGCGCGACATTCTCTCTTTCGCTGAGATCTCTCAAAAAGACGCCTGCGGTTCTCCCGCCGACGCGACCCGCTCGAATATCGACTCCTTTCTTTCGCACAAAGCGCGAGAAGGTTACTCCAATCGATCGGTGTTGCGTGCCATTTCGGCGATTCGCTCGTTCTATCGATTTCTCCAGCAAGAAAATCTTGTCCCCTCCACACCCGCCGAAGATCTTCGTCTCCCTCGATTGGGTCGGCCGCTGCCCAAAGTTCTCTCAGCCGACCAAATCCGCCGCATATTAGAGGCGCCCGACCTCACGAAACCGCGCGGTCTCCGCGACCGCGCCCTCTTGGAGCTCTTCTACGCCTCCGGACTTCGGGTTTCCGAGCTAACGGCGATTACGTACGAAAATTTCCAGTTGGAAATGGGACTCGTGCGCGTTTTAGGTAAGGGATCGCGCGAACGAATCGTCCCGGTCGGGGACGAAGCCCGGCACTGGATCGAGAGATATCTGCAGGAAGGACGAAATCGGATGGATCGGGGAAAACTTCAGAAATGGCTTTTCCTGAGCAACCGCGGCCGGAGAATGACGAGGCAGACGGTCTGGCATCTGTTGCGGAAATATGCCCGACAGGTGGGTGTAACGGCGAAACTCTCTCCTCACACGCTTCGGCATTCGTTCGCCACACATCTCTTAGAAGGCGGAGCCGATCTGCGCTCGGTCCAACAGATGTTGGGACACGCGAGTCTTTCCACAACGCAGATCTACACGCACCTTTCCCGAAAACATGTCCGAGACGTCTATCGCGACCACCACCCTCGCGCCCAAAAGCGATAGCGCGTTGACACCCTTTAGGGCCTTCTGTAGAGGCCATGCATGGATAAGCTGGGAGTTCTGCTCCTCTACTTTGTTCCGTTCATTTTCTCGCTCTCGTTTCACGAAGCGGCTCACGCTTGGATGGCGAATCGAAAGGGAGATCCCACGGCGCGGTTGATGGGAAGGCTCACGCTCAATCCCGCCGCTCACATCGACCCGATCGGGACCGTCCTTTTTCCGCTTATTTCATTTTTCACGGGCGCCCCGCTCATCGGCTGGGCCCGGCCGGTGCCGGTCAACGAACTCAATTTGAAACGATGGCGAGTCGATTCCATGTGGGTTGCGGCGGCCGGCCCTTTGTCGAACCTGATTCTGGCTCTCGGCTTCACCGGGATTGTCTATTTACTGAACCGCGTTCCTGCGTCCGGTGCCGAGCTTAACGCCGGATTCAGGATCGCCGAACCTCTCGCCGTCATGGCCACCGTCGGCATTCGTTTTAACTTGATCCTGGCGTTTTTCAATTTGCTGCCGTTCCCGCCGCTTGATGGAGGGCGCGTTGCGGCCGGCCTCTTCCCGCAACTTGGAAGCCAGCTCGCCGTTTTGGAGCGATACGGATTCATCGTGCTCTACCTACTGTTTTTTACGCGCGTTCTGGATTACGTGGTGTTTATGCCCGCCCAGATCTTGTTCCATCTTCTTATTTCGCTCACCGCGTAAGCCGCTCATTGTCACCCGAAAAATTATATTGCACCTGTGATAACGTTTTTGCGTCTTGTCTTGATTAGGCGTGACTTATATGTTACCTCAGGTTCATCTCGATAACGCCTCGAGGGCGAAAATGAAAGCACGAAAGAAATCTTCGACGATTCCGTGGAGCACGGTCCGGAACCGGGTTCTTCAGGATCCAGAGACGGCCAGTGAATACCTTCGCTTGAGCGTGGACGATGAAGAGGATTTCATTGCGGCTTTACGTCACGTAGCGGAGGCTCAAGGAATCGGAAAAGTTGCTGCACGTGCTAAACTCCCACGTGAGAGCGTCTCTCGAATGCTTTCGCGCAAGGGGAATCCTAGATTGGGCAGTTTGATGGCACTTCTTCGTGGGATGAAACTCAGCCTTCGAATCGAAGAGGGCCACTAAGTAAGGAATAATCATGCGAATTTTCAGTGGAATGCGGCCGACGGGGAAACTTCATTTGGGGCACCTGTTCGGAGTGTTGAACAACTGGATCGACCTTCAGAACAAGGGAAACGATTGTTTCTTTTGTATCGCGGACTGGCATGCCCTCACCACGGAATTTCAAGATACGAAATCGATCGAACCGAACATCCGGGAAATGTTAATCGATTGGCTGGCGGCGGGGCTCGACCCGAAGAAATCGACGATCTTTTTGCAGTCGCAGGTCAAGGAACATTCCGAACTCTATTTATTGTTGGGCATGATCACACCGCTCGGCCGGTTGGAACGAAATCCAACGTACAAGGAGCTGAAACAGGAGATCACGGACCGCGATCTCTCCAATTTCGGTTTTTTGGGTTATCCCGTCCTGCAGGCGGCGGATATTCTTCTCTACAAGGGAGAAGCCGTTCCGGTCGGCCAGGATCAACTTCCCCATCTCGAACTGACGCGCGAGATCGTCCGGCGATTCAATAACGTCTACGGCAAGACTTTCCCCGAACCCAGAGCGCTGTTGACGCAATCACCGAAGGTCAACGGCGTAGACGGCCGAAAAATGTCGAAGTCGTACGGCAATGCCATTCTCCTTTCCGATTCGGAGGAGCAGGTCCGGGCCAAGATTCGTGAAATGGTCACCGATCCCAAGCGGGCCCGGCGGCAAGATCCGGGCGACCCCGACACATGCAATCTCTATCCCCTGCATGAGATCCTTTCGACCCAGAAAACGATTGGAGACGTCCGAAAAGGGTGCACGACCGCCGGGATCGGATGCGTAGATTGCAAGGGCCTTCTCCTCCCCTCTCTCCTCGCACCCCTCAAACAAATCCGCGAAAGGAGAGAAGAAATCGCCAGTTCCCCAAAGACACTGGATCGTGTATTGGAGGAGGGTGCGGAGCGAGCCCATAAGATCGCTGCAGAAACCATGAAGGAAGTACGCAAAGCCGTTAAGTTACATGGATGAAGCCGTAGCCAATCGAACTCCCGAAAACCCTTACCATATCCATTTGGATGTCTTCGAGGGTCCCCTCGATCTCCTGCTCCACCTGATCAAGGAACAGCAGGTCGATATTTACAACATTCCCGTCGCAAAGATCACCGAGCAGTACATTCAAACCATCGACCTGATGAAGGTGCTTAACCTCGATATCGCCGGTGAGTTTCTTCTGATGGCGGCTACGCTCGCGCATATTAAGTCGCAAATGCTCTTGCCGCGGGATGAAGCGGCGCAGGAGGGCGATGAGGAGGGCGTGGACCCCCGAGAAGAGCTGGTGCGGCGGCTCTTGGAGTACCAAAAATTCAAAGATGTCGCCGAGCGGTTGCTTAGCCGCCCGCTCCTTTTCCGAGACGTTTTCAAACGTGAAAAACCGGACCGCCCCCCCGTCGGCGAAATGCAGACGCCGTCGGAGCTGGTGGAAGTCAGCGTCTTCAAATTGGTCGAGGCGTTTCACCGTCTTTTGGACCGATTGCGTCTTGAAAAGCCGCATGAAGTACAGACGGACAATATTTCGATCGGTGAAAAGGTTCTTCTGATCGTCGATGCCGTGCGCAATAGCGCGGAAGGAGCCCTCCGCTTCGACGATCTGTTTGCCCGGGACAAAACGACCCCACAAGTGGTCGTGACGTTTCTCGCTCTCTTGGAGATGCTTAAGCGCGGGCTGCTTCGCGTCTTCCAAGCTGAAGCGTTTGCCGAAATTCAATTGATGGGTACCCCTAGCCTGTATGGAGACTGGAGTTATGAACATTTCTTCGGAACGACTGAAATCCATTCTTGAGTCGCTGCTCTTTTTGTCCGACAAGCCTCTCCACCTGACGCAACTGGCACAGACCGTCACGGATGCGAGCGAGGCGGAGATCAAAGATGTTTTGGATCAATTGAAAGCAGATCGATCGGCGGAGAGTTCCGGCATCGACCTGGTGGAAGTGGCGGGCGGCTACCAGCTTCGCACAAAGGCGACGAACTCTCCCTGGATCTTTCTTCTGAACAAGGCGAAAACGGTTCGTTTGAGCCGCGCGGCGCTCGAGACCTTGGCCATCGTCGCCTATCGCCAACCGGTGACCCGTCCCGAAATCGACGACGTCCGGGGGGTCGACTGCGGCCCCGTCTTGCGCCACCTTCTGGAACGAAATCTGGTTCGAATTTTAGGAAAGCGGGAAGAACCGGGGAGCCCCCTTATTTACGGAACGACCAAAGAATTCTTGGAGTTTTTCAGCCTGCGAAATCTGACCGATCTCCCGACGCTCCGGGAATACACGGAACTCGGACAAGAAAGTTTGGCGAAACTCGAAGAGCTTCTCCCCAAACCAGATGCGCAAGAAACTAACCTGGAAGGCGATCTTCCGATGACCGAAGCAAAGAGCAACGACATTGAGTTCCCCCGCAGCAGCTAAGAAAAACGAGGGAATCCGCCTCAACCGGTTGCTCGCGCAGATGGGTGTGGCCTCCCGGCGCAAAGCCGATGCCCTGATCGCCGCCGCCCGCGTCTCCATCGACGGCAAGGTCGTTACCGCGCTCGGGACGAAAGCCGATCCCCGGAAACAGGAAATCGCCGTGGACGGCGTGCCGCTCGACCGGCCATCGAAGAGACATACGTATTACCTTCTCAATAAACCGCGCGGCGTGGTGACCACGTTATCGGATCCCGAGGGCCGCCCCACCGTACGGGACCTCGTTCCCGCCCGTGAACGGATCTTTCCCGTCGGGCGCCTCGATTACGACAGCGAAGGCGCCCTGCTTCTCACCACGGACGGAGATTTAGCCCATAGGCTGATGCATCCCCGCTACCAAGTCCAAAAGACCTACCTCGTAAAGGTAAAAGGGAAACCGACGCACGAAACGTTGAAACGAATCCGAAACGGAATCCGTCTGCCCGACGGTTTTGCAAAACCGGTTGAACTTGTGGCGGAGCGGGAAACGAAGGAGCACAGTTGGTTTCGAGTCACCGTGGCGGAGGGAAGAAATCATTTGATTAAGCGGCTGTGGCTCGTTGTCCACCACCCGGTGATAAAACTGATCCGTACGAATTTCGCCGGTCTTACCGTATCCGAACTCCGAATCGGAGAATCTCGAATGCTCCGACCCGCGGAAGTTCAACGACTCTATAAACAGTGTGAAGAAAGTCGTTAGGGAGGCCCGGGTATTTCGGCACTCTTTGGAAATACGACAGGCTTGAAACCAACCCACGTTCGGCAACTGGGTCACCTCTACCGCCGGCGCTCATCGGGCGACGAGATGGCAAACTGGGATCTGGTAAAAGTGACGGCCCGCCTGTCACGTGAAATCCGCCGGCAGGTCGCGGTTGTCATCGATCGAAAAGGAGACGTCACGCACGTCGTCGTCGGCGATCACCGATCCGTTCAACTCCCACCGCTTTCCATCCGGACCGGGCCCTCGCGACTCTCCGGATACCGTTGGATTCATACGCATCTTTCGGAGGAGGGGTTGAACCGGCGAGATCTGACATCGCTCTTGTCACAACGTCTCGACCTGGTGGCGTCCGTCGCGGCAGATCTCAAGGGATTCCCCGGCTTGGTACACGTGGCCCACCTGGCGCCGCAACAAGATGCGACCTCGATCATTCGAACGCTAGAACCGGTTTCGTACCCTAAACTGAATCTTGAATTCGACTCGTTCGTGGCGGCTCTGGAGGAAGAATTTCAGCAGAAAGCGGGTCGCGTTCAGGTCGTCCGGCGGGAGAATCGCGCGATTCTCTGCGCCATCGCCCTCTCGTCCGACAAAACGTTGGAAGAAGATTTGGAGGAAACCAAGGAGCTCGCCCGAACGGTCGGTCTTGAAATCGCCGACGTCGTCGTCCAAGGACGCGACAAACCGGATCCTAAGTATCTTGTCGGACGGGGCAAGCTCGATGAAATCCTATTGCATGCCTCACAACACCAAGCGGATCTGTTGCTCTTTCAACAAAATCTTTCTTCCAACCAATCCCGGCACCTAAACGACGCCACACCGCTTCGCGTGATCGATCGAACGCAATTAATCCTCGATATCTTCGCCCAGCGCGCGAACAGTCACGATGGAAAGCTTCAAGTGGAACTCGCGCAACTTCGATACACCCTGCCCCGTCTTCGTGAATTCGGCACGCAGCTGTCTCGTTTGGTCGGAGGCATCGGTGGACGGGGCCCGGGCGAAACCAAATTGGAAATTCACCGCCGGCGGGCACATGACCGAATGAATCGCCTGGAACGTGAAATCAATCAGATCGCCCAAAAACGAGCGGCCAAACGGGCCCTTCGAAGACGAAAGAACGTCCCCGTCGTGTCGATCGTCGGTTACACCAACGCCGGGAAATCGACGTTGCTCAATTCACTCACGTACGCCACGGCCTTGGTGGAGGACAAACCGTTCGCCACGCTGGATCCCTTTTCCAAACGGCTTCGCTTTCCACAGGACCGCGAACTGATTCTGACCGACACCGTCGGATTTATCCGGAATCTCCCTCCGGACCTCATCGCGGCGTTTCGGGCCACGCTGGAGGAAATCGGCGAAGCGGATTTACTTCTTCATGTCCTCGACATTTCAGGCGTTGATTATTCAGCGCGCGTGAGTGTCGTGGACGGAATTCTCCGCGATCTCGGATTTGAAAAGATCCCTCAGATTTTGGTCTGCAATAAAGCCGATCGCCTGGAGGCGAAAGTGGCCGAGCGCATCGCCTATTCGCTTGGAGGGGTCGCGGTTTCCGCTCTAAAGGCGGAAACCTGCAAACCTCTTCTCGACCTCATGGAGGCCAAACTCTGGCAGAAACGGAACCCCGGAATCGTGGCCGAAGAAGCGGTTTCTTACTGAACGGGCCGGCGCCCGTTATATCGCCCGAAGAGGGAATCGCCATGACTTGCCCCCCGCCTTCGCCCCTTTCGGGCCTCAATCGGCTGAACCGTGACCTTTCTTTCATCAATTATCTCTATATTGGTCGAGGTTTCGGTTGCAGACAAGGAGGGCCGCATGGTCACTGGAAGCCTGCATGCCGTCCCCGCGTGCGTAGAAGCGATTCCCACGTGCCTCTGTATTTGTCGGCAGGGCTATAGCCTGGGACAGACGTGCAGTTAAGGGAAGAATCGTACTGTCGTCCTCCGAAGAAGCGGTCTCTTACTGAACGCCTTTGTATTCGATCTCGACGGCACCAACCTCGACACGAGAGTGCATTGCTACGATGCCGCATGCATTGTAGTATTCCCGGCGGAGCAACGAACCGTGGACCGAGTGGTGGAAGCATACAAGAAAGACATCGACCGCACCCTCCTTCGCGAGAATCTGAAACTGACGCCGGAGGAGCGGATTGAAAAATTGATGGAACTTCAGCGATTTGCCGAGGAGCTACGACGCGCTGGACACCAGCAGCGTGAAAAGAAATGACCGATTTTAAAGGTCTCCTCCGATGCCTGAGTGAACGCAGAGTCGAGTTTATTATCGTGGGGGGCGTGGCGGCTACCGCGCACGGATCTTCGCAGCTAACCGTAGATCTGGATATTGTGTACCGGCGAACATCAGAGAACATTCAACGTCTCGTCGATTCGTTACAACCCCAGGCTCCTTATCTGCGAGGCGCGCCCCCGGGCCTGCCTTTCCAATGGGACTCGGAGACGATTCGCCACGGTCTTAACTTTACATTAACGACAAAGCTGGGAGACATCGATCTCCTGGGCGAGATCGTGGGCGGCGGCAAGTACGAGGATCTCGCTCCTCACTCGATTTCACTAAACCTGTATGGAGTTTCCCACCGCTGTCTGAATCTGGAAAAACTGATCGAAGTCAAACGCGCCGCGGGCCGACCCAAGGATCTAGAGAGACTGGCTGAACTCGAGGCCCTTCTCGAAGAGCGCAAGAAATGATGACTTACTGAACGTCTTTATATTCGGCGTCGATGACGTCGCCCTTCTCACCCGATCCGTTCGTGGGACCCTTTTTGGGCTCTTGAGTCGGGCCGCCCGGCTGGCCGGCGGTGGTTTTGTACATGACCTCGGCAAGTTTATGGGAAGCCTGCGTGAGGTTGTCCAATTCCTTTTTCATGGCGTCGTACTGGTTCGTCTCCAGCGCCTTTTTAGCGGCCGCCACGGCATCCTCGATCGCCTTGAGCGAATCCGCAGGAACCTTTTCCTTGTTCTCCCGAAGCAGCTTTTCGGTGTTAAAGATCATCGAATCGAGATGGTTTCGCGTCTGAATCTCTTCATGACGTTTCTTGTCTTCGGCCGAATGAGATTCGGCGTCCCGGACCATCCGATCGACTTCATCTTTCGCAATTCCCGAGGAAGCGGTGATCGTGATCTTTTGTTCCTTCCCGGTCGCCCTGTCTTTGGCAGCGGCGTTCACGATTCCGTTCGCATCGATATCAAACGTCACCTCGATCTGCGGAACGCCGCGCGGAGCCGCCGGGATCCCTTCCAGATGGAATCGGCCCAGCGTTCGGTTATAGGTCGCCATTTCGCGTTCGCCCTGAAGGACATGAATCTCCACCGATGTCTGGTTATCGGCCGCCGTCGAAAACACTTCCGACTTGCGGACGGGGATCGTCGTGTTTCGTTCGATCAGGCGGGTCATGACACCGCCCAGCGTTTCGATTCCGAGAGAGAGCGGAGTCACGTCCAGCAGCAGAACGTCCTTCACGTCGCCGGCTAATACGCCGCCCTGAACCGCGGCGCCCACCGCCACGACCTCGTCGGGATTGACGGTCTTGGATCCTTCTTTCCCGAAGAGTTCCTTCACAAGCCGCTGTACGTAAGGAATTCGGATCGATCCGCCGACCAGAATGACCTCATCGATGTCAGCCGGCTTGACGCCCGCATCTTCCATGCATTGGAGGCACGGACCTTTGGAACGTTCCATGATCGATCCGGCCAATTTCTCGAACTGCGCCCGGGAGAGCCTTACGTTCATGTGCTTGGGTCCCGAGGCATCGGCCGTCAAGAACGGAAGATTGATTTCGGTTTCCATCACCGTCGAAAGCTCAATCTTGGCCTTTTCCGACGCTTCCTTGAGCCTCTGCACGACCATCTTGTCGCCCGAGACATCGATCCCCTGATCTTTCTTAAATTCGGCCACGAGCCAATTGATGATCACCTGGTCGATGTCGTCGCCGCCCAAATGGGTGTCGCCGTTTGTCGCTTTGACTTCCACGACCTTATCGCCGACCTCCAGAATCGAAATATCGAAGGTTCCTCCGCCGAAATCGTAAACGGCGATGAGCTGGTCTTTCTTCTTATCCATGCCGTAGGCCAGTGCCGCAGCCGTCGGTTCGTTGATGATTCGCTTCACTTCGAGTCCGGCGATCTTTCCCGCATCTTTGGTCGCCTGCCGTTGAGCGTCGTTGAAATATGCCGGGACCGTGATTACGGCGTCTTTCACCGGCTGGCCGAGATAATCCTCCGCCGCCTTCTTAAGTTTCATTAGAATCAGCGCCGAGATCTCGGGCGGGGCGAAACTCTTGCCTTGGATTTCCACGACGGCGTTGCCGCTGCCGTCCCGGGCGACTTTGTACGGGACCGTCTTCATTTCGCTTCCGACTTCCTCATAACGTCGTCCCATGAACCGTTTGATCGAAAAGACCGTATTTTCGGGGTTTGTGATCGCCTGCCGCTTAGCCACCTGCCCGACCGCGCGGGTTCCGTCTTTTAGAAACCCAACGACCGACGGCGTCGTACGGCCGCCCTCTTCGTTGGCGATGACCTTGGCCTCGCCCCCCTCCATCACGGCTACGACCGAGTTGGTGGTTCCTAAATCAATTCCGATAATTTTCGACATGCGTGCTCCCTTTATGTGAATTTCTCAGTGACAACGCTTGCTTACATAAGCACCAAACGATTCATGTCAAGAGCGGGCGGAAAAGAGATCGGTCGACAACTTATTGAACCTATTGAGTTTTCTCCCGCCCCTCCTACAATGGGTTTGGCGTGGCCAAACCACAGGAAGAACCCGAACTCCAGGTGCAAATCGATGCCGTCTCGGACATCCTGCAGACTTTTGAGAAAGTCTTGCGCGCCTACCGGATGTACGCCGCCGACCATGTCACGGTCGACCAGTTTGAAACGAAGGCTTTTGAAAAGATCTCCGCTTTTTTGCAAAACGATTCCGAGTTAACGCTCGTCGTTAAGCCGTATGAATTCCACTTCGGTGAAAAACCGGTCTACCACAATACGAACAAGCAGGAGAATTTCTCGTTCAAGTTTCATCAGGACGGCATTCGGCAACTGAGCTTTATTCAGGGGATTACGAAGGAAGAACTGAAAGCGTTTTTTCAGATTCTTCGCACGGACTACGAGTCGTACGAGTTCTGTGACGAGGATACCGTCACGCTCCTTTGGAAAAACGCGTTCGAACATATTTCTTACGTCGTGGTTGAAACGTTCGCCGAAGCGGGACAAGAGGCGCAGGACCTCGAAACGACGCTTGCCCAGATGGCCAAAGATGCCTTGCGGGATGAGTCCCAAGCCTCCATCTCCTCCCTGCTTTCCGGGGCGGTTCCCACCGCTCGCCGACGTTTGAAACGCGCGGACGCCGAAGAAATCATGAATCTCCCCGATCTCGATGTTGCCCGCGTGTCCCAGGAGGGCATGGATCAGGCTCGCTCCCAAGTCGGCGGCGACGACGATGTCATCGTTCAGCGAATGATTCTCGTTCTGTTGCGTGTTTTGATTACCGAAGAACGCGAGAAAGAATTCCGGGCGATTTCAACCGTGGTCCGGCGGATGATCGAGTCGATGAGTCGGCTGGGCAATTTCGGATTAGCGGCGAAGATCTACACCAAACTCAAAGAACTGGCCGATTCCTCTCGGAATCCATCCGCTGCCAATACGGCCCTCATGAAATCGTTCTACGACGAAATGAACGATCGTTCGGTGATCGAGCCCGCGACCAAAGCCGCCTCGGGCCATGAATTTTCAAAATTCGACGATTTTGGACAGTTTGTCGCCGCCCTCTCCGTCAAATCAGCGCCGGTCATTTTTGAGCTTTTCAAATCCACGGACAAACCGGACTTCCGATCGAAGCTCGTCGTTCCGCTGGCCTCCATTGGAACCGAGCACGCCGATCTTTTCGCTTCGACTTTTCAAACTCCAAATTCAAATCTCGCCCTTGCCACGCTCGACCTACTCTCTTCGATCGGTCTTTCCAAGACGGCCCCTCAAATCAAACGAGCGTTTCACCACAAAGATCCCCACGTACGCTCCAAGTCACTCGATATCCTGGCGCAAGAGGGAGCGGAGCATGCGAAAGGTCTCTGTTTAAACGCTCTGAAAGACGCTCATGCTATCGTCCGCATGAAAGCTCTCAAACTTCTCGTGGATACGGGCGACAAGAAGCTTGCAAAACCGATTTTTGAACTGACCCGCGGCGCGGAATTTGATGCACGCGATCTCGAGGAGAAAAAACAGGTTTACACCGGACTGGGCCGCCTGGGCGGCGCCGCGCTTTTGCCCATCTTCCGGGACGAACTGAAGGGGGGTATGTTGGACCGAACCGAGAAAGCGATTGAACGACGGATCGCCGCCGCTTGGGGTTTACTCACCGTGGGCGGCGATGTGGCCCGAGCGACCGTGGTGAAAGAGAAAGATCGAAAGTTGGTGCCCAATCAACTTAAAGCAGCATGCGAACAAGCGCTGCTTAAGTGGCCGAAAGAAAAGGCCCATGCCTGACGACAAGGAACACCAGTCGCTTCTCCAGGAAGTTTACGAGGCCGGGCGGGAAGAAGATGGAGAAAACCAGCTCCAGCGCATCGGTAAAGAGCTGGTGGACCGTCTCTTCATGCTTTATCGAACCGGCCGCGTCCATGACATACAAAACGAAGCGACCAACCAGGCGATTCAGAATCTGCAGAAAGTCCTCGATGAACTTTCGACGTTCGGTGAAAGCGTTTCGATTACGGCCGTCGGCGAGGGGTTTTATCTCAACAAAGTTCTTCTTAAAGTGGAATTCAGCGGCTTTGAAAACTTCCGTTTCCTCTCTCAGCTGCTGCGCCAGTTCAAGATCGCGGGCTTCACGTTCACGGGCGCACCGGCCACGGAAGAGCTTCGCTCCTTCTTAAGCGCGCTCCTAAAAAGCGGTCCGGACGAAAACTCCAAGGAATGGATCGGCCACACCTCGTATACCGCCATTCGAATCATACCGGCCGGACAGATGTCCGAGGTTGAAGCCCGGAACATCACGGCCGAAATGCTGTCCGATCCAAGCTATCTCCTTCGCCTCTATTTGAAGACCGTGATCTTCCTTCAGGAGTTCATTAAATTGGCGGAGGCGGGCGAACTCACGTCGCTCAGCCGCCTGCAACGAACGATCCACGAATTTATCGACGCGATGGGAGAGGATCGGCGGACGCTTCTGGCGCTGACCAATATTCACACCTCAGAAAGCCAGCTCGCCTATCATTCGGTCAACGTCATGCTTTTTTCGCTCTTGATGGGCCGCGAGCTGGGCATGAGCAAGCGGCACCTCTCCGACCTTGGAATGGCGGCGATGTTGCACGATATCGGCAAAATTCAGATCCCCGCCGAGATTCTTGAAAAGCGGCTTCAGCTCGGCCCGAATGATTGGAAGGAACTTCAAAAGAGCAACACGTACTCCCTTCTTCAACTCATCCGGTTGAAGGGTTTTAATGAATCCGCTCTCCGAAGAATGTTGGTTGCCTATGAGCACACGCTCAGTCTTCAAGAGGGCAAGGGACGGCGGCCGATCCTCTTCTCCCGAATTGTCGCGATCGGACACTGTTACGACGCCATGATAACGCCTCACAGTTACCGCGATGCACTCTTGCCAAACGAGGCGTTGAAACTGATGACCAAAGAAGAAGAAAAAAAGTTCGACGGCGTCCTCCTGCATCTATTCACGAAGTTGATGACGCTTTATCCGCCCGGCTCGCTCGTCCTTCTCAATACGAAGGACATGGCTCTGGTGATCGACGGCCCGGAATCACGGAGCGATCCGGCCAAGCCGCGAGTTAAGTTTCTATACGGTCCGGAGGGAAACCGTCTGCCGCCGAAAGAAATCGATCTCTCCAGCGACCGTTCCGGCAGATCGATCGTCAAATCACTGGATCCGTCGAAATACCGCATCAATCCGCTGGCGCATCTCTTCGCCGAAGTTCAAGTAGCTTAGCTTCGAAACCGGCGAACGCTTCGCTTGACTACAGCCGTATAAAACAGAGCGGCCGAGACAATCAGCAGCGGGTAGAAAAGGACACCCGATGCGAAGGGGACCATTAAAGCGCAAACGGCTGTCGAGAAATACGCCGCGGTTACGGCCAACGGCCGGCCTCGCAAGAGTCTGGCCACCGATAGACAACCCAGCGTGTATAGAAAGAGAAAGGCGACATTTGGAATCAAAAAGAACAGTCGCATCGGCACATGAAAGAATCTTTGAATTAGAAGAGCCGCGCTGATTAAGAAAAAAAGAAAGAGAACGCTGTTTTTCGGCGTTGCCGTACGGGCATCCAGGTGACCCAACCCCTTCGGCAGGTCGCCATCGCGAGCCATGGCGTAGCCGAGGCGTGAAACGCCCGCCGTATAGGCATTCATCGTCCCCAGGCAAATCACGGCGGCGATCACACCCGTGAGAATTCGCCCCGGCCTGCCGGCGAAACTCCCGGCGAGCGCCACCAAGGGTGCGCTCGCGCCGCCTTCGTTCGAAAACACACCCACGCCGATGAGAACAAAGGCCACCGCCATATAGAAAAAACCGACGATGACGCCGGCCGTGACCGCTGAACGAAGCATGTCGCGCCGCGGATCTCGAAATTCCTCGGCGAGATGAGCGATGGCCTCCCATCCCAAGAACGACCAAAAGATCAATACGGCGGACCTCCCAATACCGATAATTCCAAACGGAGCAAACGGACTAAAGTGATCTAGTCTTACGGACGGCAGGCCGACGATCACAAAAATCGAGAGAACAAGGACTAGGAGCCCGCTGAGCGCAAGTTGAACGTTGGCACTCACGCGAATCCCTAAATAATTGGCGACCGTGACCGCCATCCAACTTACCCAAGCAATCCAGAACGAGTACTCGCCCGGCAGGGGAAACGCTGCCACCAGATGGTCCGCCAATATGTGTGCCGCCGCGACGGCTCCCGCGGGAACGGAAAAGAAAATGAGCCAGCGGCTGAGCATGCCAGCCGTCCGCCCAAATACACGCTCGATCATCGTTTGGATCCCGCCCGCGTCGGGGAACTCGGCTCCCGCAGTCGCAAATGTCCAGGCCAGAGCAAGACCCAGGATTCCCAAAATCGCCCAGGCAATCAGCGACGCCGGTCCTCCTTCGCGCCAGGCGAGGAGGGGGATGACCAAAATTCCGGTTCCAAGAACAGCCGCCAGGTAGAGAGCTAGTCCTTGAGCGAAGCCCAGATTTTTTCGGAGGGCCGACAAAGTTGAATTCGTTTACAGAGCGAGACGAGGGCCGTCCAGAATTAAAGAACGAATAAAGCGATATCAGGAAACAGCGGCGCGCGCCGACGCATGAGCGGCGGCTTCAAATCCCTGATCAAACAGCTGAAGATTAATCGCGAGCAAATCTTTCTTACCGCCCAGTTTGTGCTCCACGGCTTCGCGTATCAGCTTCGGTTCGATAGCACCGTTGCGAGCCGCGAACGCTCCCAAGATCGGCATGTTGGCCGCCTTGGCGTTCCCCGCCTTCACCGCCAGATCGTTCGCCGGAATGTACACTTGATCGATGTCGGCTCGGTCGCTTCGAATGTCGATCAAACTGGAATTCACGATAAGCAGGCCGTTCGGTTTGATATGGGGGACGAATTTGTCAAAAGACGGCCGGTTCATTACAGCGACGCAGCTCGGCTGACTGATGATCGGACTTCCGATCGGGTGATCGGCGATTACGACGGAACAATAAGCGGTTCCGCCGCGCATTTCAGGGCCGTAAGACGGGAGCCAGATCACATGTTTTCCGTCTTCCATGCCGGCCAGAGCGAGAATTTGTCCGATCGCCAGAACTCCCTGTCCTCCGAATCCGGCGAACGTGACTTCAATTTGCATGGGGAGGTTCCTTGAGTTCGCCCAACGGGTAGACGGGAATCATTTTGTCGCGCACCCAATGCCCCGCTTCCGCCGGCGTCATCCCCCAATTCGTGGGACAGGTGGACAACACCTCGACGAAACTGAAACAGACATTGTCCACTTGATATTGAAAGGCCCGTTTGATCGCCTTCTTCGCTCGGATGATGTGCGCCGGATCGTGAGCCGACACACGGCAGATATACGCGGGAGTCAAAAGCGTCGAGAGAAGTTCGGCGACCCTCAATGGATATCCACTCTTTTGGACGTCTCGTCCCATTTGGGTCGTGGTCGTCTTCTGTCCCGGAAGCGTTGTGGGAGCCATCTGTCCGCCGGTCATGCCGTACACGGCGTTGTTGACGAAGATCGTCGTGAATTTTTCCCCTCGATTCGCCGCGTGCAGGATTTCGTTGGTCCCGATCGACGCCAAATCCCCGTCTCCCTGATACGTGAAGACAAACAGATCCGGCCTCACTCGTTTGAGCCCGGTGGCCAGCGCTGGCGCGCGTCCGTGGGGAGCTTCAAGAAAATCGGTATTGATGTAGTTGTACATCAGTACCGAGCAGCCGACGGGGGCTACGCCGACGGTCCGCTCCCGGACTCCCAATTCATCCAAACATTCGGCGACGAGGCGGTGGATCGTGCCGTGGGTGCATCCGGGGCAATAATGCGTCGGAACGTCATACATACTCAATGGACGAGTGAAGATCAGCGATTCGGACGAGGGCTTCTCGCTCATGGCCGTTTCCTTTCCGAAGTCTTCAGCCGATCACGAATTTGCCTCTTGACCTCTTCCGGCGTGGGAACGATTCCACCGCAGCGACCGAAAAAGTCGACCGGTTTTCTTCCCAAAACAGCCCGATGAACGTCTTCCACCATCTGGCCCATACTCATTTCCACCGTCAAAAAACATTTAACAGAAGGTCGCGCCGCCCAATTCCCGATCTGAGCTAAAGGAAACGGAAAGAGGGTGATCGGACGGAAGAGTCCGGCCCGCACTCCTTCTTCTTTCAAATCATCCACGGCCGTTTTGCAAATCCGAGCCATCGTGCCATAGGCAACAACCACAAGCTCCGTCCGATCGTCGAGAACGTATTCTTCGTAACGGATTTCTTCTTTTTCCATCCGCGCGTATTTGTCGGCCAATTTCTGGTTATTTTTCTCCAGCAAGTTCGGATCGAGGTACAAACTTTTGATGATCCGTGAACTGCGAGCTTTCGCTCCGTCGGTAATCCACTCTTTGGCCGCCGGCACACCCTCTTCCGCGGTTTCGGGGAACTCCACCGGTTCCATCATCTGGCCGATCATTCCATCCGCCAAGATCATCACCGGGCAGCGATATTTTTGAGCGATACGGAATGCGAGCTGCACGAGATCGACGGCTTCTTGAATGGAAGCGGGCGCGAACACGGGGAGACGATAGTCGCCATGCCCTCCCCCTTTCGTGCTTTGAAAATAATCGGATTGAGCCGGAAGAATTCCGCCCAGCCCCGGGCCGCCCCGGACGATATTGACGATCACTCCGGGAAGATGTGCGCCGGCCATATAACTGATCGCCTCTTGCATCAGGCTGATACCGGGACTCGAGGAGGTCGTAAAAACCGGCAGGCCGCTCGCCGCGGCTCCGAAAAGCATGTTGCTTGCGGCGATTTCGCTTTCCGCCTGCACGAAGACACCGTCGACCTCGGGAAGGCGTTTGGAAAGATATTCCGCCACTTCGTTTTGCGGAGTGATGGGATAACCGAAATAATATTTCGCGCCGACCCTCACGGCCGCTTCGGCGATCGCTTCATTCCCTTTCATCAGCTGGCGGCTCATTTCGGATCCCCCCTCTTTCTTCCATAGACGTCGATGCCGACGTCGGGACACGCTACGGCGCACAACTTGCAGCCCGTGCACTCCGATTCGTTCACCACATCGGCGTAAAAATAGCCCTGTTGATTAATCTTCCTCGACATTTGAATCACATGCTTGGGACACGCATCCACGCAAAGACCGCATCCTTTGCATCTCTCATGGCGAATTTGAGGGTGGGGCATTAATTCTTCTCCCACGGCCGGTGCATCGTCAGGCGCATCGTCAAAAGCGGTGTCTCGCCGACGGCCGTCTTTAGTTGGTCGAACAGCGACTCCCGCGCGGCGACGAACTTGAGACGCAAGCCCGATTCGGCGGCCGTCCTTCGAGCGACTTCGAGGCCATTTAGAACAACATCCACCGTCGTCTCGTGAAGAAGATGCGTATTCGATACCAAACCCGTAACCCGAAGACCGCACGCCCTCTCGAGATCGCGGATCATCCGAAGCGAACCCTGGACGGTTTGGGTAAACGGCCGGCGGGCGTTGAGCACCACCCAAAGACCGAACCGCCGATCCGGAACGGCATCCCGCAACGAGGCCAAAATCGAAGCTCCCACTTCGTCGCCGCCCACGTCGAGAACCACGCTCTCTTCCGAAGCCGCCAATAGCCGCCGCACTTCCGGAAGGATGATCGGCAAATCCGAATAGAATTGTTCACCCTTCGGAGCGATCACCGAGATTCCCTCGGAACGCAGAATGTCGATCGCTTCCCGCGACCGGAAATAGGGATTCACCAAATCGAGATCGATCAGCGACACGGGCCGATCGTCCTCTCGCCGGATTCGCCGGCTATAATTAATGGCGACTTCCGTTTTGCCGCTCCC